>JALDXM010000230.1:0-4319 GCA_032155085.1 Actinomycetota bacterium
CTCGACCAGGCCAAGGAGCAGGTCGGCAAGCTGCGCGACCAGCTCGAGGACATGCTGGCCACGTGGCGGACCTCGTTCCGTCCCGAGAAGAGCGCCGAGAAGCCGACTGAGACGGCCAAGGCGCCCGCCAAGAAGCCGGCCGCCAAGACCACGGCGAAGACCGGCACCACCACCAAGGCTTCTCCTGCCAAGACCACCAGGTCGTCCGCAGAGAAGACGAGCTCTGCGAAGACCGCCTCGGCCACGGCCGAGAAGGCTTCCTGAGCTCACTCCTCCTCAGAGAGAAACGGGGCCCCTCCGGGGCCCCTTTCTCGTTGGCGCTGATCAGGCGCTGGGATCGATCTCCTTGGCCGCCTCGATCCAGACTTCGACCATCGCCTCGGTGGGGAGGCGACGCACCACCCGGTTGCTGCCGTTGAGGCCAATGATCTTGGCGAGGAGCGCGGTCGGATTTCGACGGCGCAAGTCTCTCAGTGTGTCGACGCCGGCTGCGGTGAGAAGCTCGGCGTACTCGGCCCCTACCCCGCGTACCCGAAGCAGGTCGGAATGGTTGACCCAGAGCTGGATGTCCCGTGCGTCCAGACCGGTGACCGCAGCGAGATCGGCCCTCCCCTTCCGATCTGCGGCGGTTTCGATGAGGCCGGTGCTGGTGCGGACTCCGGCCTTCCGCAGCTTGGTGGCGTCCTTCTGGCTGATGCCCGCCACCTGATCGATCCGAGTCATTTGTTCCTTCAGCGCAAAGTCGAACAGACGACGCGACTCTAGACCGAAGAAATCAGGCCGACCCCGGCTGTCTGGGACGTAATTCAGCGACGTCAGTCTCGGTATCCACGTCGCGGGGAGCGAGGTCGGAGAACCAAACCTCGTTGATCCATTCCGGGTGGGCACGCCAGAGACGCTGCGCCCCCTCGTCACCCTCGAGCGACATCAGACGGGGCCAGAGAACCCGGTCGACGAGCACCGGGTTGCCCCAGTTGTAGCGATACTTGGGCACGCTCACCGGATGATCTGAACGGGCATGTGAGACGATCAGCTCATCGACGACCTCCACCGGGACCGACGGCTGGTCTCCCATGACGATGAGCGCCTTATCGGCCCGAGATAGCCGGGTCAAGGCATCGAGCGCCACTCGGATCGAAGAGGCGATCCCCTCCTCCCACTCGGGATTCTCGATCACACCGGCGTCGCCGAGATCAGTCTCCTCGAGAATGTGCTCGTGATCGTGACCGAGGACGACCCAAACCTCGTCTACAGGGAACTCTCGGGTGCGGGCGACGACCTGGCCGAGGAGGTTCGAGGCTCCCCAAGGCTCGAGCTGCTTGGACCGGCCCAAGCGGCGGGACTCCCCCGCGGCGAGCACGACTGCTGCGATCGACATCAGAGACGAACCGGGCGACCCTGGAGCATGGGCTCCTGATCATGAAGGTAACGGACTGAGATCATCTCACCGAGAATGGCGATGGCCACCTCACCCGCGGCGCGTGAGCCAATGTCGAGCCCTATCGGCCCATGGATCCTGTCGACCTGTGCCTCGGTGAAGCCGGCGGCGAGCAATCGATCTCTCCGGGCACTCGTGGTCTTGGAGGAGCCCATCGCCCCGATGTAGCGCACGTCGGTCGGGAGAACCAGTGGCCACAGCGGGTCCTCGAACCGACGGTCATGGGTCAGGACCACGACGAAGGTGCGCGAGTCCAACTCGTTGGCATCGACGACGTCGCCGGGCCAGCCGACCCTCAGCTCATCGGCATCGGGGAATCGGTCAACCGTGACAAAAGCCGGACGCGGGTCAGCCACCACGGTGTGGAAGCCGAGGAGGCCCGCGTGCTGAACCAGCTCTTGGGCGATGTGAACGGCCCCGAAGACGAAGAGCCGCGGCCTGGGGGCGATCACCTCGAAGAACACCTCGTCCTCGCCGTAGGCGAGGGTGGTGCTGGTCTCCCTCGCCATGAGCTGGGCTGCGTCGGACCGAACCAGCGCTTCGAATCGGTCGGGCAGAGTGCCGGCGATGACCGCCCCCGCCGCGTCGAGAGCTGCCTTCGCTCCGGTCTCCGGCCCGGCGATGACCGTTGCGACGACCCCGAAGGCATCCTCATCGATCAGTTTGCGGGTTGCGTCCAGGACCTGCGACGTCACCACGGCTCGATGTAGACCTGGATCGTCCCGCCACAGGCCAGGCCGACGGCGAATGCGTCGTCGTCGGCAATGCCGTACGTCACGAGCTCGGGCTCATCCTTCTCCAAGACAGCGAGGGCACGGACGACCACGTCGTTCTCGACACAACCTCCCGACACGGAGCCTTCCATCTCCCCGTCCGAGGAGACCAGCATCAGCGATCCGGGGCCACGAGGAGCCGAGCCGTAGGCCTTGACCACGGTTGCCTTGGCCACCTTCTTCCCCTGGTCGACCCAGCTCTGCCGCTGCGCCAGCGTGTCTCGCATCAGCCAATCGTACCGGCGCGACCCACGCCAGAACCTAGGTGTTGAGAGCGAACCGGGTCAGGGCGCCCACCCCGTGTCTGTCGAGCGGTGACGACACCACCAGCTGATGGGTTCGGCCACCAGCGGCCACGGTCGACTCCATCGCCGCCGCCACTATGTCGTCCACCTGGAACATGACCGACCCGCAGACCGGGCACTCAGACCCCGAGCGGGCGAGAAAACCACAGTTGTTGCACATGGCGCCGGCGCGCCGGAATTCCCCGGCCACGACGAGCGTGTCGATCGCCTGCGCATTGGACGCGGCCAGGACCGAGGTGAGGCCCAGCACGGCTTGCCCGTCGCTGAGAGCGGTGTCACAGACCCGGTTGGCCACATCCGTTTCCTTCTGACGGGTCACCTCCTCGGCCTGGCCGGCCAGCTCGACTCTGAGCGCCGGAATGGAGACCGTCTGCGGGCCGCCGTGGAATGTCGCTCGATGAAGCCGGTCGAGATAGGGATGGAAGGTGCGGGCAATGTCCTCGACCATCTCGCCGTGGCCCCCGATCGATAGGAAGTCGAACGGTCGCTCTTGGTGTTTCTCGAGCAGGATGAGCCCGGCCTCACGCCACATCCGGTGGGATACCTCGTCGGCCCTGCCTCTCACCCCGTGCTCCTCGTAGCCGGCGAAGCCCCCGTAGTTGGACTTCCCGATCTCAGCGATGAGAGGCGCCGTCACCTCGTCGATGAGGGAGCCAGAGGCGACGAATACCCTCGCCTGGGAGCGGTCAGCCACGATCACCCCGGCGCGCAGAGTCTTGGGCGCCGCCCTCAACGGGCGGAGATACGGCCGCGGCCCGAGCGACGAGACGTTGGGCACACGATGGGCCAGCGCTTCGACGGTGAACACCCCGTCCATATCCGAGGCGAATATGGCGTGGCCGGGCGCTGCGTTGCCCTCGAGTCGCTGGGCGTGGTCGTGGATCCGCTCCACGTCGGCACGCACCGACTTCTGCACAGGGCGCTCCTTTTCCTCCGCAGCCTCACGCACGGGTCGAAGGAGGTCGGTGAGAAGGGCGGTCATGCCTCCGGGGCTGGGCCGACCCAGATACACCGAGATGAGAGAGCCAGTAGGGCTTCTCAGCTCGGCAATCGGGTCTGCTAACAACAGTCACCTCCCGCCTGGCAAGACCCCCCGCGGTCCGACCGAGGGCGAACAGCCGAAGCTAGTCCACTTCGGGAGGGTGTCGTCCCGACGGCTTGGAGTCAGAGCGTCCTGCTCAGCTCCAGGGTGAGGTCCTCGAGAAGCCAGCCGAGATAGTCCATGATCTCGCGCTGGTCTTCGGGCAGCTGATCGTGATCCGCCTCGACCTCCACGCCGAACCTGGCGCCCAAGGCGAGCCGTCCCTCATTGAGCACACGAAGCAGGGCATCGGCCTCGTCGACAGTCAGATGCGTCTGGCCCTTGTCGGTGATGGCCCGCTCGAACACACTGCGATCGTCTGTTCGCGCTGCCGCGAGCTCGCTCTCCATGAGTCGCCACCACTCATCATTCGATTCCGGGTCATCGAGGTAGACCGGCACGTGGAGACGTTGTGACGCAGGATCCTCCCCTTTGCCCCGGATGGCGGCCAGGACCTCGAGCAGCCCGGAAAGGAACTCCTTCTCGTCCTTGGTCAGATCGACGTCGATGCCGCCACGGGCCGATTTGAAGCGACGAGCCATCACTGCTCCATCGTGGCCCAGAGACCGTGGCGATGGAGCCGATAACAGTCGACTTCCGCCTTCTCTCTGGGGCCATCGGAGACAATGGCACGGCCCTCGTGGTGTACCTGGAGCATGAGCACTGTCGCCTTGTTCTCGTCGTACCCGAACAACTTCCGGAACACATAGACGACATAGGAC
>JALDXM010000231.1:0-4312 GCA_032155085.1 Actinomycetota bacterium
GTGTATGGTCGTCGCCGGGCTGGAACTAGTAGCGCATATCCAAGGAGGGTGCACCGTGCGAACGGTGCCATGGATAACTAGAGGAGACCCTGCGTGAGACGCAAGCTGCTCACTGCCCTGGCTGCCCTGGCGACGGCTCTTGCAACCGCCATTCCGGCCACCGCCGGACCTATCGATCTCACTGCCCAGACCGCCAACACCGAAGCCCCCTACGTGGTGGTGATGGAGTCCCTGCCCGTGCTGGGAAACGAAGAGCTGGCACCCGAAGGGGAAGAGCGACCGGATCCCGAGAGCACGGCTGTCGAGGCATACGCCGCTGAGCTCGAAGCCGAGAAGGTCGAGGTCCTCGACGCCGCCGGTATCGACGAAAGCGCATTGGTGTCGAGCTTCGAGTTCGCAGCCAATGGATTCAGCGCAGCCTTGACTCCGGCCGAGGCTGAGGCGCTGGCAGCGCAAAAAGGTGTGGCCTCGGTCCAGCGCGACGAATTGCGCCAGCTTCACACCTCCGAGTCTCCCGAATTCCTCGGTCTGGATGACCGCGGTGGTGCCTGGGATTCGGGCTTCACGGGAGCGGGTGTGGTGATCGGGGTCATCGATAGCGGAATCTGGCCGGAGCACCCTTCGTTTGCGGCCCGCCCCGATCTGGGACCGCCCGCGATCACGTTGGCGCCGATTGCCGACCTGAACCCTGATCCGTCCATCACGGTCCCAAGCTCTGGGTGTGACTTTGGTGACACCGCGTACAACCCTGACGATGTTCCCTTCACATGTAACAACAAGCTGGTCGGCGCGCGCGACATGCGTGTGCTCTACGAGCAGTTCATCGGTTCCGAGACTTACAGGACGGCGCGTGACTACGACGGTCATGGCAGCCACACCGCGAGCACTGCCGCGGGCAACCCCGATGTCGAAGCCGAGATCTTCGGCCAGGACTTCGGAGACATCAGCGGCATCGCGCCAGACGCCCAGATCGTCGCTTACAGCGCCTGCGGCAATCAGGGATGCTTCGGTGGCGATTTGGCAGACGCGATCGACCAGGCCGTCGCCGATGGCGTGGATGTGATCAACTACTCGATCGGGAGCGGCACACCGGGACTCACGGGGCCTGACGACATCGCCTTCCTGTTTGCCGCTCGGGTGGGCGTGTTCGTGGCGACCTCGGCCGGCAACGCCGGCCCCGGGGCCTCGACAATCGGCAGCCCTGCCTCGGTCCCCTGGATCACGACCGTCGGGGCAAGCCTGCAGAAGAAGACCTACGAAGCCGAGGTCATCACCGGTGATGCTGCGGGCAGCCGTTGGTCACGCTGGTTCAAGAGAGACTCCGGCAGATACGAGGGCGCCTCGATCACCCCGGGAACCGACGGCACCCTTCCCTTCGTCGACGCCGCCAATCACGGCAACGAGCTGTGCGACCCGGCCGTGCCCTTCACCGGTGACATCACTGGCAAGGTCGTTCTCTGTCTGCGTGGTGGGCCGGCAAGGGTGGAGAAGAGCTCGGCAGTGGCCGACGCCGGTGGTGCAGGCATGGTCCTCTACAACGTCGACGACGTGCAGGACCTTCTCACCGACAACCACGTCATCCCTTCGGTCAACATCAAGTTCAGTGACGGCATCGCCCTGAAGGAATACATCGCCGCGAACGGTGACAACGCGACAGTCCGGATCACAGATGGTGAGGAGGAAAGACAGAGGGGCAACAGCATGGCCGCGTTCTCCTCGAGAGGGCCGGTCGGCGCTCCGGCCTCCGACGACATCATCAAGCCTGACGTGACCGCACCGGGGGTCCAGATCCTGGCCGGCAACTCCTTGACCCCGACTCTCGGGGCCCAGGGCGAGTTCTTCCAGTCGATCTCCGGAACCTCCATGTCATCGCCGCATGTGGCCGGCCTGTTCGTGTTGCTCAAGCAGGCCCACCCCGAGTGGACGCCAGCGATGGCGAAATCCGCTCTGATGACGACGGCACGTCAGGACGTGCGTAAAGAGGACGGGACCACCAGGGCCGATCCATTCGACTTCGGCGCCGGCCATGTCGACCCTGAGGGCCGCACAACTCGTGACGGTTCGATCTTCAACCCCGGGCTGGTTTACCACGCAGGCTTCAACCAGTACCTCGGGTTCCTGTGCGACGCGGCCCCGGAGATCGTGGCGCCCGCGACGTGCACCGCCCTGGCCAACCTGCTGATCCCGACTGTGGCCACCGACCTCAACTATCCCTCGATTGGGGTGAGCTCGATACCGGGTGTCAAGACTGTGATCCGCACGGTGACCAACGTGTCGGCTGAGACGGGTTCGTACAAGGCCCGGGTCAACGAGCCAGATGGCTACGCGGTAACCGTCTCGCCGGATGAGCTCACCCTCGGCCCCGGCGAATCGGCGACATTCGAGGTGACTTTCACCAATGAGAGCGCTCCAGTCGACGAGTGGCGCTTTGGCTCGCTGTCGTGGGTGGACGGGCGCAACCGGGTGAGAAGCCCGATCGCAGTCAAGGCCACTTCGCTCGAGTTCCCGGATGCAGTCAGCGGGAGCGGAGCCACAGGTACGGTCAGCATCCCGGTGGCGTTCGGCTACACCGGCGCATACACCCCTGGTGCTCACGGGCTGGCGTCAGACGTGTTGGTCCCGGGCCAGGTGGCAATGGACCCGGATCAGACGTTCAACCCGACCGATCCGACTGGGACCACGGCCCACCCGCTCGTGGTGAGCAATGCGGCGCATCTCAGGATCACCCTGAACACGGCCGACCTCACCCCGCCCAACGCAGCGATCGACATCGACCTCTATCTCTTCAACTCGGCGGGTGAGGAGGTGGCGAGCTCGACCTCGGGTGGCACGGCTGAGATCATCGATCTACAGGCCGAACCGGGACAGGTGCTGAACGACACCTACACCTTGTATGTGCACGGCTGGCAGACCACCGGGATCACGGTGGGCTACAACCTCCACACCTGGACGGTCCCGGCGGCGGCCGGTGGCGGCTCGCTATCGATAACGGCAACTCCTCCATCGGCGACGCTGGGGGCAACCGGCGTCATCGATGCCAGTTGGAGCGGTCTCGCTGCCGGCAACTACCTGGGCGCCGTCTCACACTCCGACGGCACCACCACCTTCGGCTACACGCTGGTTGAGGTGGACAACACGCCGTAAGCGTGGCCTGGGCATTTACTAGTGAGGGGCGCCGGAAGGCCCCCCTCACTAGGTCAGCAGACCGCACGCTTCTACGAGCCGGCCGCGCCTTCCCACGAGGACCCGGCGCGGATCTTGCGCCCGTCGGGCACATTGGCGATAAGCGCGGCGCCGTTGCCGACACGGACATCGGAGCCAATATCGATCCCGAGATAAGTGGTCACCCCCATCCCGAGCAGGGTTCGTGGTCCGACGGTGATGCCACCGGCAAGGAGACACCCGGGCGAGATATTGGCATGGCTGCCGAGGACACAGTCATGGGATACCACCGCACCCGTGTTGACGATCACCCCGTCGGCCAGCACAGCATCGGAGCCGACGTAGGAGTGCGAGAGGACCTGGGAGCCCGGCCCCACCCTTGCGCTGGCCTCGACGAAAGCGGATGGATGGATGAGAACCGGCATCATGAAACCCGCTGCGGTGAGGAGGCCACTCACCTCGACCCGAGCGCTCATGCTGGTGATGCCGCCGATCGCATTGACGGCCAGGCCGATCCCGTCGCCCCGGATGTCGGCTAGGTCCTTTCGGCTCCCGATTACCGGCACGCCCAGCACTTCCGACACCGATGACGAGTCGTCGATGACGCCGACAGGGTCTAGAGCTCCGGCGGCCCTTATCAACTCGATCAGGGTCTTCCCATGTCCACCGGCACCGAACACGACGACCGAGGCGGAATCGATCGGAGCCGCCGCTTCCACGCTCGCTGGCACCGACCCTTCGGCGACTTCCCGCACTGCTCGCTCGGTGACCAACACTCCTCGAGGCAGGGTGGCCAGATCGACACCCAGCTCTTTGGCCACCGCCAGCGCTGGGTCCGTGATGTTGAGATCGACAGGAAGCGCGTCCTCGCCTGAATCCTCATCCAGCTCTGGGGGAACCCAGTCGGGATCTGTGCCTATGTAGCAGAGCACGTTCCCCGCTGTCACGGTCAGGCCGATCCTCGAGGCGAGGCCGATCACGTACCCGGATGCCGGGGCATACACGTCCTCGACGGATTTCGAGGTCTCGAGGGAACAAAGCACGTCACCCTCGGAGATCTGTTCGCCGTCGGCCACCGCGATGTCGACCACCATCGCCTCCGGTTCGTTCGGGTTGACAAGGGGTACTTCGACTGCGAACGGCTCAACCA
>JALDXM010000232.1:0-4310 GCA_032155085.1 Actinomycetota bacterium
GGCTCGGCGTCGATGGCGTAATGCTTGAGATAGCGGGCGGTGCCGTGCGTCGCCACGAGGTCGAATCCGAGCATCGTGAAGGCTTGTGCCACCGCCAGGCCCATCGGCTTGTCCCGGTCGGCGAAGGAGAGGAAGACCCTCCCCCGACTGGGCAGGATGTGTCCGGCTGCCAGCAAGGCCTTGGCGAAGGCGACCCCGACATCGGGCCCGATGCCCATCACCTCCCCGGTGGCGCGCATCTCCGGCCCCAGCACCGAGTCTTCCTCGGGGAAGCGATTCCAGGGCAACACTGCGTTCTTCACGGCCACGAAATCGGGGCGCTGTGCCGGGTCCGGGACGAGTCCCTCTCTTCGTAGATCTTCGATGGTGCTGCCCATCATCACTCGAGCTGCGATCCGCGCCAGTGGGACAGCGGTTGCCTTGCTGATGAACGGGACGGTCCGGCTGCCCCTGGGATTGGCTTCGAGCACATAGACGTCGTCGCCCTTGACCGCGAACTGAAGGTTGATGAGCCCTCTCACATCGAGGGCGGCGGCCAGTTCCGACGTGGCGCGCTGGATCTCCTTCTGGGCCTCGTCAGAGATGGTTGGAGGCGGAGTGACACAATCGGAGTCTCCAGAATGCACGCCGGCCTCCTCGACGTGCTCCATCACCCCGCCCAGGAGGAGCTCAGATCCGTCGTACACGGCGTCCACATCGACCTCGACCGCGGCTTCGAGGAAACGGTCGATCAGAATGGGAGCGCCGGTGAGCTCGGGATCCCCCTCCCCGTAGATCTCACGGACGTAGTCGGCCAGCTCCTCGACGCTGTAGACGACCCGCATCTTGCGCCCGCCCAGCACGAACGATGGCCGGACCATCACCGGGAGGCCGACCTGGTCGACCACGTCCTCAGCCTCGCGGGCGGAGGTCGCGGATCCGGCCGGGGGCTGGCGAATGCCCAGGCTGCGGCACAGCTCGGCGAACTGCTCCCGGTCCTCGGCCAGCTCGATCGACTCCGGTGAGGTGCCGGCGATGGGCACGCCCGCCTCGGACAGCGACGAAGCCAGGTTGAGCGGCGTCTGGCCACCGAGCTGGACGATGACTGCCTCGGGCCGCTCAGCCTCGATGACGGAGAGGACGTCCTCGGTGGTGAGGGGCTCGAAATAGAGCCGGTTGGATGTGTCGTAGTCGGTGGAGACAGTCTCCGGATTGCAGTTGATCATCACCGTCTCGTAACCGGCGTCTCGCAGGGCGAATGCGGCGTGGACACAGCAGTAGTCGAACTCGATGCCCTGGCCGATCCGGTTCGGGCCCGAACCCAGAACAACCACCCGGGGCCGGTCCGCAGGAGGCACCTCCGACTCCTCCTCGAAGGTGCCGTACATATACGGCGTCCTTGCCTCGAACTCGGCGGCACACGTGTCCACGGTCTTGTAAGTGCGCTTGATCCCGGCACGGGCGCGCGTCTCGCGGATATCTAGCTCGGTAGTTCCCCAAAGATGGGCCAGTTGGCGATCAGAGAAGCCAAACCGCTTCGCCTCCTCGAGCACGGCGGAGTCTGAGGGACCGGCCGCTTCGATCTCGGCGCGGACTTCGACGATCTCGGCGATCTGGTCGATGAACCAGGGGTCGATGAAGCTGAGCTCGGATATCTCCCCCACTCCCCAGCCCCGGCGCAGGCCTTCGGCCACGGCGAATATTCGCCCGGGGGTGGGCACGGCGATAGCCCTTCGAAGGTCGTCATCCGCCATATCCAGCAGGTTCTGCTCACCCTGATCGGCATTGAGCCCGGAGCGTCCGTTCTCCATGCTTCGCAACGCCTTTTGCAGGGCCTCGGGGAATGTCCTCCCGATCGACATCGCCTCGCCCACGCTCCGCATCGAAGTCCCGAGCCGAGTGGGCGCCGATGGGAACTTGGAGAAATCGAAGCGCGGGATCTTTACCACCACGTAGTCGAGCGCCGGCTCGAAGGAGGCAGGAGTGGCGCCAGTGATGTCATTGGCTATCTCGTCCAGGGTGTGGCCCACCGCCAGGAGGGCGGCGATCTTGGCGATGGGAAAGCCCGTCGCCTTCGAGGCCAGGGCCGAGGAACGGCTCACTCTGGGGTTCATCTCGATTACCAGTCGGCGGCCGGTGGCCGGGTCGACTGCGAACTGGACGTTCGACCCACCCGTCTCCACCCCGATCGCCCGCAGCACCGCGATCCCCTCGTCGCGCATCTCCTGGTATTCACGGTCGGACAGGGTCTGGATCGGAGCAACCGTGATGGAGTCTCCGGTGTGCACCCCCATCGGGTCGAGGTTCTCGATCGAGCACACGATGACCGCGTTGTCCGCGTGGTCGCGCATCACCTCGAGCTCGAACTCCTTCCAACCCTCCACCGATTCCTCGACGAGGATCTCGGACACGGGAGAGGTAGCAAGGCCATTGCGGGCGACTTCGATGAACTCCTCTTCGTTGGCGGCGATGCCCGTGCCCCCACCGCCCAGGATGAACGAAGGCCGCACCATGATCGGGAACCCGATCTCGTGGGCGATCTTGACCGCCTCGGTCATCGACCTCGCATAGCCGGCCCTCGGCACCTCGAGGCCAGCCGCCTCCATCGTCTCCTTGAAGAGGCCCCGGTCCTCCGCTCGCTCGATGACGTCGAGGTCGGCTCCGATCATCTCGACGCCGTGTCGCTCCAGCACGCCACTCCGGGCCAACTCTGCTGCGACATTGAGTGCGGTCTGCCCGCCGAGAGTGGGAAGCAGGGCATCGGGCTGCTCCCGGGCGATGATCTCGGCCACCACCTCCGCCGTGATCGGCTCGATGTATGTGGCGTCGGCGAACTCGGGGTCGGTCATGATGGTCGCTGGGTTCGAGTTCACCAGGACCACCCGGTAGCCCTCGGCGCGCAGCACCTTTGCGGCTTGGGTGCCGGAGTAGTCGAACTCACATCCCTGCCCGATCACGATCGGACCGGAGCCGATGAGGAGGATCGACCTCAGGTCACGTCTCGCCGGCATCAGGCCTCACCTTCGATCATGCGGGTGAACCTGTCGAAAAGCCCTCGGGCGTCACGGGGCCCCGGCGCAGCCTCAGGGTGGTACTGGACCGAGAAGGCCGGGATGTCGTGGAGCCTCATGCCCTCCAGCGTCCCGTCGTTCAGGTTCTGATGCGTTGGGAACACCGGCCCGAAATCGGTCTCGACGACCTCAGGGAGGAGATCAGGCCCTGCCAGACCACTCTTCTCCGGTGCCGACCTCCCTGTCAGCGACCACAGGTCGACTGCGAACCCATGATTCTGGGCGGTTATCTCGACCCTCCCGTCTTCCAGCCTTCTCACCGGGTGGTTGCCGCCGTGGTGCCCGAACGGGAGCTTGTAAGTCGATGCGCCGACCGCCAGTCCCAGCACCTGGTGGCCGAGGCAGATCCCGAACAAGGGCACCTTGCCGAGAAGACTGCGAAGTGTCTCGGTGACGACTACGAGAGGCTCCGGGTCGCCCGGGCCGTTGGACACGAACACGCCGTCCGGACCGCCTTCCAGCACCTGCTCTGGGCTGGTGGAGGCGGGCACGACATCGACGTCGAATCCCCTCCCGGTGAGGTTGTCGAGGATGTCACGCTTCATCCCCAGGTCAATCGCCACCACCCTGCCCTTCCGATCTGTTCGGGCGGCGAGCCGGTACGGGGACGGCGTCGACACAGCGGTCGCCAGGTCCTGGCCGACCATGGACGGGGCAGCAGCAGCCTTCTCCCGCAATTCGGACTCACCCACGCCGACCCCGATCGCCACCGGCATCGCGCCTCGATCCCGGAGATGCCGGGTCAGCCGACGGGTGTCGACGTCCGCGATGGCCACCACGTCGTGGGCGCGGAGATACTCCCCAATGCCTCCCTGGGATCGCCAGTTCGAGTCACGGCGCGACATGCTGCGCACCGCGAACCCGGACACCGCGGGACGCGACGACTGTTCGTCGCCGTCATGGACCCCGTAATTGCCGATGTGGGACGAGGTCATGACCACCACCTGCCCGGCATAGGAGGGATCGGTGATTATCTCCTGATAGCCCGTCATCGAGGTGTTGAAGACGGCTTCGCCAGTGGTGACACCGGGCGCGCCCACTGACCGTCCCCGGAACACCTCGCCGTCGGCAGTGCACAGCAGCGCAGCCTCGGCGGCTCTCATCCGGCGCCTCCTTCGTAGGTGAGCTTTCCCTCGTGAATCGTGGCCAGCACCCTTCCAGTCATCTCGGTGCCTGAGAATGGGCTGTTCGACGACCTGGAGGCAAATGAGCGGGGAACCCAGCGGCGCACCGGGTCGAAGAGCACGAGGTTGGCAGGTG
>JALDXM010000233.1:0-4304 GCA_032155085.1 Actinomycetota bacterium
CGGCTCTGACGGGACAACCTGGCCAATCGAGGAAGAATCGCCGATTTCCGGCAATGTTGATGAGGCGGCCTGGTTCGTCACCCAAATCGCAGGCGGTGAGATCAAAGACCTTGTTCTCAACGGCTGGGCCATTGAAGACGAGAGAATACGACCCGCCGAGTCAGTTGTCTTCTTTGTCGACGGAACATTTGCCGGGTCGACGCTGCTCGACCTCGAGCGCCCAGATATCGAGGACTCTTACGCCGACGAAGACGCACTTATGAGCGGTTTCGTTGGCAGGCTTTCTGACTTAAATTCAGCTCCTGGAATCGAGATTCAGGCGTTTGCGCTTTCTGACGGTGTCGCCGAGGAGCTCACAATCACCGATGAGGTTCAGGCCGACATCGCCGCCGGATAACCCCGGTTGCCGCGGTGGCGGTCGCCGTTAGCCTCATCGCCACGCGATGAGCCGCATCTATCTATCACCGCCTGACACCGGCCTGACCGATCAGGCCGCCATCAACCGGGCCTTCGAGAGCGGCTGGATCGCCCCGCTCGGGCCCGAGGTCGACGCTTTCGAGGCCGAACTGGCAGAAGTGACCAACCGATCCCACGGTGTTGCCCTCTCCAGTGGGACCGCCGCCCTCCACCTAGCCCTTCTCCTCCTCGGGGTGGGCGAGGGCGACCGTGTCATCGTCTCCAGCCTCACCTTCTCCGCCACCGTCAACGCCATCCGTTACACGGGCGCCACTCCGGTCTTCGTCGACAGCACCGCGGACAGCTGGAACATGGACCCCGATCTCCTGGCCGAGGCCCTGGGGCATGGCGAGTATGCCGTCTGCATCCCTGTGGACATCTACGGTCAATGCGCCGACTACTCCGCCATCGTCCCGCTGCTCGCCAGGCACGGTGTTCCCCTGGTGTCCGACGCCGCCGAGGCTCTCGGCGCGACCCATCAAGGAGCGCCCGCCGGCAGCTTCGGGGCCATGGCCGCCCTGTCCTTCAATGGGAACAAGATCATCACCACCAGCGGAGGCGGGGCTCTTGTCACCGACGACGGCGACTGGGCGGCCAAAGCCCGGTGGCTCTCCACCCAGGCCCGGGACCCGGCGCCCCACTATCAGCACACCACCATCGGCTACAACTATCGGCTCTCCAACCTGCTTGCCGCCCTGGGCCGGTCCCAGCTTGCTGATTTGAAGCGACGTGTCGATATCAGGCGGGCCAACAACGCCTTCTACCGGGATGCGCTGGGCGATCTTCCGGGCGTCGAGTTCATGCCCGAAGCCAAGGGCAACCGGTCCACCTTTTGGCTCACCACGGTCACCATCGATCCTGAAGCGGCCGGCGTGGATCGGGAGGCGGTCCGGCTCCATCTCGAGATGCTCGACATCGAAGCCCGGCCCGTCTGGAAGCCGATGCACCTCCAGCCGGTCTTTGCCGACTGCGAGGCTTACGGAGGGTCGGTCTCACAACGGCTCTTCGAACACGGGCTGTGCATCCCTAGCGGGTCCTCACTGACCGCCGAGCAGCGCGACATGGTGGTGACAGAGATCCGATCGGTGTTCAGCGGGTCCTGACGTGAAGATCATTGGCCTCGGCGTGGACCTGGCCGATGTGGACCGGGTCGAGCACGTCCTCGCCAAGTACCCCCGGTTCGCCGAGCGTTGTTTCACCGACCACGAGCGGGAATACGCCTTCCGCTTTGCCAACCCGTCCCGCCGTTTGGCGGCCCGCTTCGCCGGCAAGGAGGCGGTGATGAAATCGATGGGCCGGGGCTGGCGTCAGATCGGCTGGCAGAGCATCGAGATAACAGGTGGGGGACAGCCCAAAGTGCGCATGTCGGGCCGGGCCCAGCGCCGGGCCGATACGCTCGGTGTGACCGAAGTGCTCATCACCATCACCCACACCGACACCAGCGCCCTGGTCATGGCCATCGCGGTCGGAGAGCACGACTGAGCCGAATCAGGGCTCGTCAGCGGGTGGGTTGAATCTGGCGGCCTTGCCCGGTTCTATCGGGTCAAGCTGGACAAGAACAGACATCCAGTCACTGAGGACATCGCCAAAGCGGCCCCTGACAAACGTCGAGATCCGTATCGAGCTAGGTGCTTTCAGCTGACTCAGACGCGCACATCCAAGACCCCTGCCGCCGCAAAGTCTTGATCGAAGGCGAGGGCCTCGCGCAGCCGACGATCACGCATCACCTTGAAACTCGTGGCGTCGACGAACGAGTAGGCACGTTCGTCGTGCCTGCGCAGCCAATCCCAAGCCGCGATCTCCTGATCCTCGGTGACGCGATGGATCACCAGTCGACCCTGACGTTCAAGCAGGTCGGCCCGATCGAGAAAAGCCAGCCCGGATCGATGATTCGCCCTGCGAACAAGGACTGTCCACGTTTCCCCCACGATCAGATTCGTAGTCAGGACCTGCTCGGTGCGCCCGAGACTCTGGCGCAGCTGCACCGCTCGTTCATGCCTCCCGTCACTGGGTAGGGCCCACGCCACCCACCAGCTGCTGTCGGCGAACTTCACAAGCCGTAGACGATGTCGTCTATCTCCCCAGGCTCGACCGACACGCCAGGTGATCCAAAGCCGGCCAGGACGAGCCACGGGTCGTCATCGCCGTCCTCGGCGAGATCGGGAAGGACGCTGTCGAGTCCCTGGCGGATCAACTCCGATTTGGAGATGCCCCGCCGCCGGGCCTCGTCGGCGGCCCGCTCGTCCAGGTCCTCGGGAATCGTGATGGTCACTTTCTTCACGTCCATAGGATACATACCTACCGTAACGACCTATACATATCAACCCAGTCGAGCACCAGCCGCCTAGATTCGCACTCGAAAATGGCATTCACCTCGGCCGACGCCTACGACCGGTTCATGGGCCGCTATTCGGTCCAGCTCGCCCCCCAGCTCGCCGACCTGGCCGGGGTGGTCGCAGGACAGCGGGCCCTCGACGTCGGATGCGGCCCGGGGGCACTAACTGCGGAACTGGTCGAACGTCTTGGCGCCGAGAATGTGGCGGCGGTCGACCCGTCCGAGCCCTTCGTCACGGCGGTGGCGGAGCGCTATCCGGGTGTCGACGCCAGACAGGGCAGCGCCGAGCAGACACTCTTCGGAGACGACGAGTTCGATGTGGTTCTGGCCCAGCTCGTCATCCATTTCCTGAAGGACCCGGTCGCCGGTGTTGCCGAGATGCGTCGGGTGACCCGGCCCGGGGGTGTCGTCGCCGCCTGTGTGTGGGATCACGGCGGGCATGAAGGGCCCTTGCGCAAGTTCTGGGAGGCGGCCCGACAGATCGACCCGAAGGTCGACGACGAGTCCAGACTGCCCGGGGTCAGACAGGGCCAGCTTGGTGATTACTTTCGCCAGGCGGGACTCGAACAGATCCACGAGACGAGTCTGACTCTGGCTGTCGAACATCGCAGCTTCGAGGAATGGTGGGAGCCATTCACACTCGGGGTGGGCCCGGCCGGCACTTTCGTGGCCAGCCTGGAGCCGACCTATCGAGCCCGGCTCCGGGAGCAGTGCCGGAAGATGGTGTCCGAGTTCCCCTTCACGGTTCGTGGCAAAGCCTGGGCGGCCCGGGGCATCGCCTGACCCCATTCATTCTGTGCGGATCCACCGCGCCTCCAGCCGCGCGAATCCGCACAGAACGAGAAGTAGCCTCGAACCTCGATGAAGCCGATCCTCACCGCCGAGGAGTACCGGAGGGTCGACCAGGCGTACACCGGTGACATGGATCAGGCCATGGACCGCGCCGGGTTTGCCGTCGCCGTCTCAGCTGCCCGTCTTGGTGCTGGCTACGGGCGGCGGGTGGTGGTCCTGGCCGGGCCGGGCAACAACGGTGGGGACGGTTACGTCGCGGCCCGGTACCTGAAGCGGAGGGGCGCAGCGGTCGAGATCCATTCCCTGTCCGAGCCGCGGGCGAAAGAGGCGATCCGGGCTGCCGGCCTGGCTCATGAGCTGGGTGTCGCGGTCAGGCCCTTAGGAGCGGTGACTGAGGCCGACCTGGTCATCGATGCCCTGTTCGGGGGCGGTGCAAGGGGCGGGATGAGCCATGAGGTGCTGGCCTGGATGGATACCCCGGCGCCGGTGTTGGCTGTCGATTACCCCACGGGGCTCGATCCGAGCACCGGTGCGATCGAAGAGCGTGCCTTTCGCGCCGTGGAGACTGTGACATTCGGGACCCTGAAGACCGGGCACGTCAGGGGGGAGGGCCCTGAGCACTGTGGCGCGGTAACCGTCGCCGACATCGGCATCGAAGGCGGGGAGCCCTCGATGTGGCTGGCCGAGGAGTCCGATGCTCCCCGACCAGCCCGTCACCGGC
>JALDXM010000234.1:0-4294 GCA_032155085.1 Actinomycetota bacterium
CCTCCCACCAGGCCTGTCCACCGGTGAGCTCCCTGTCGATCCAGCCCTGACGCTTCGACCCCTCCAGGTCGGCCCCCAATTGGGCCACCGTCGTCCCGTCCTCACGGGCATAAGTGATGAAAATGCGCACCTGTCCCTCCTCTCCCCGGGGGTGGGTGCGTTCCGGGTTGTTGCTGTTGCTTCGCAGTCAAAGAGTCGGGAGGTCGCACCCTGATACGAAGAAAGTCGTCGAGCACGACTGTCTTCCGTCCCTGGGCCAGATCCGCCATGCTCAAATCGGGAGAGAATGATATGTCTCACATGAGTTATACTCCTGTCTCAGATGAGACAGTGAGCCTGGAATACAGAGTTGGGCCCATCCTTGGTCTTGGAGACCGGACAGAGGCCGAGATGGAGGAGATCGTCCGCGGCGGCACCGTCCCGGCCTCGGCTCTGATCGAGCTGGTCCGTCATGTTTCCCGAACGAAGAGGGGCCCGGCGGCGACCTCGGTCGCGGTGCGCATCGTGTCCCGGGCCACCTGGAATCGGGCGCTGGCCAACCCGAAGGCGAACCTCTCCGCTGCCGTTGCGGACCGCGTGGAGCGAGTCGGCCAGCTCGTCGCCCACGCCGAGACGACCTGGGGCGATGTCGACGACGCCCGAAGGTTCATAACCTCAAACCAATCCCTTCTCGGCGGAGCCCCCATGGACATGGCCGCCGAGTCGACAGTGGGTGCGAGGAGAGCGGAAACACTGCTGGCCCAAATCGACCATGGGATCGTGGTTTGAGGGCATGGCGATTCCATCTCGGGACCTATGACCCGCTCGACACAACCGGCTCCCAGACCTTCGGCGGTCGATGGAACCCCCGCGGGGTTCCCGTCGTCTACGCATCACAGACCTTCGCCGGAGGGCTGCTGGAACTGCTGGCGCATGTTTCGGTCCCACGGCGGGCACCGCGGGACCACGTTGCTTCCCTCCTCGAGATTCCCGATGACGCCGAGGCAGCCACCCTGGACCCACCCTTTCGACGCGGATGGAACGACCTCCAGGGACCCCGTATCGCCCGAAGTCTCGCCGAACCATGGCTGAGCTCTGGGAGTGAGCTCTGTCTGATCGTGCCGTCGGTTCCCGGTGCACCGGTCGAGCGGAACGTGGTGATCGACGCCCGGCACCCCAGATTCGGGGAGGTGGTCGTGATGGAACAGGTGAAGCCCGAGCTCGACGACAGAATCTGGGCTTAGCCGGCGTCTCGGGCAGATTGCGTAGAACAGCCCACGGTGTCGAGCAATTGGAGCAGTTCCGGATGTGCCTGCACCACCTTGGAATGCTCGACGTCGAGCTCGACCACTTCGGCACCAAAGTGGCGGGCGGAGGCTCGCTGGTGCAACGGAGCCAGCACCCGATCCCGTCCTGCCACGACCCACACCGTCGGGGGAAGATGGAGATCGGTCCAACCACGGGCATCGAAGCGGCGCAAGACGGCAGCCGCCTCCCTGAGTCGGGGGCGGAGAGGGCGCTGGGCGTAGGCCCAGGCGATGTGATGCGCCACTTCCGGGGCCTGACGCAATTCGGCGTGCTCCCTGTGAACGAGGACGGGCGAGCCGTTCGCCATGACGTAGGGGGCGATGGCCAGGATGGCTCGAAGCCGGGGCCGGACCCAGTAGACGGAGGTGGCCATCGCCACCAGGCCCGAGAAATGCCCCGGGTCTGAGCCACGCAGCGCCGTCAGCGCCACAGGCCCGCCCATCGAGTGGGCCACCAGCACCGGCCGGACCAGGCCGGCGTGTTCGATCACCCGGGCGATTGCCTCGGCGGCCAATTCGAAGGTGAACGGCTCATCGAGCCTCGACCGACCGTGGCCGGGCAGGTCGATCACGGCGAGACTCCGGTCTGTCATCGCCATCAACGGCCACCAGGTCGAATCGGCGGTCTTCCCCCAGCCGTGAACGAGCACCAGGGCCGGCCGGTCGGGATCCCCGTCTCGCCACCGGTAGGCAATCGATCCCCACGAGGTGGCGATCTCCCGGCACTCCCCGGGCAACCCTGGAGCCTCCGCTCGGTGCGAATTGACCGCTCGCACCGTCCGCCGGTGCCCGCGCCAGACCAGCCCGAGGGCCACAGGCAGTGAAGCCCATGTGAACGCCTTGGAGCGGTTCATCCATGTGTAATCGGCCATTCGGCCCCATCGGGTTGATGGCCCGAGCGGACTATCCGTGATCGGTCCTCATGGGACTAGACCCTTTGCCCAATCCCTGCTCAGCGGCCCGGATTCGGTCTCACCCCCGTTATCGTGACCACGCTTAGGGAGGCAGGCTTGAGCGGGGCGGAGAGAACAACGAGTCAGGGAACCTTCACGATCCTGTTCACGGATCTGGAAGGCTCCACCGACCTGAGGGTGCGGGTCGGCGACGCCCTGGCCAACGAGATCATCAACCTTCACGACGATCTGGTTCGCTCCCGGTTGGAGATCGCCGGTGCGGTGGAGACCAAGTCCCTCGGCGACGGTTTCATGGCCTTGTTCACCTCGGCCAACCAGGCGATTCAGACCGCAGTCTCCATCCAGAGGGCCATCGAAGAACACAACCGGGCCAACCCGGAGATGACCATGTCGGTGCGGATGGGCCTGAACAGCGGCGATGTCACCCAGACGGCAGGTGACGCCCAGGGGACGGCCGTCCACGCCTCGTCGAGGATCGCCGACAAGGCACAGGGTGGCCAGATCCTCGTCTCCCAGGTGGTACAAGACCTGGCCGGGACCCTCGGCGACACCCGGATCGTTGATCGCGGGTTGTTCTGGCTCAAAGGCTTCCCCGACCGGTGGCGGCTGTTCGAGGTGCTGTGGAGGGACAAGGGCGACACCGAGCGGGTCACTAGAGAGACCCGGGCTGCCTCGGCGGCCGCGTTCGATACCCACACGGCACGGGCTCAGGGGCCAGTGGTGGGACGAGGGCGAGAGCTGGAGCTCGTCGCCCAGCAAATGCTCGCGACGACGGACTCCGGTCTCCGGGCGATGGTGCTCGAAGGTGAGGCCGGCATCGGCAAGACACGCATGCTGGAGGCTGCGGCCGAGCTTGCTCTCGGACAGGAGCAACCGTTTTTCGTCCTCGAGGTGGCTGCCGACGAGGAGCTCCGGGGGCCGTTCCTCCTCTTTCGCTCCCTGCTTACCTCGCCCCAGATGGCCACGGTGGCCCGGGAAGCGGTGGCCATGGAGCAACTCGACCGGGCCCAGGAGGCGATCTCCGGACGGGGCCAGCGCATGGAGGGCCTCTCCCCGCAGGAGCAAATGCTCCGCACCTTCGACGAAGTGACGGCCACCGTCCTCGCCCTCACCCGCGAACGGCCGCTTCTCCTCATGCTGGACGACCTGCAGTGGGCCGACGACGACAGCATCCAGCTGATCCGATATCTGGTGCGGACCATGGGGTCCGCGCCCATCTTCCTCCTGATCAGCCTCCGCCCCTACTCCGACTCGGCGACGGGCGGCGCCTCGAAGCTGATCGCCGACCTCGACCGGATGCGGGTGACCCAGGTCCAGCGCTTGCAGCGGCTCACCCCACGTCAGAGCGGTGAGCTGCTCGAGCATCTGCTCGGGAGCCCGGCCGACGAGTCCATGGTCGAGAGCCTCCACTCACGCTCGGAGGGAGTTCCCTTCTTCCTCGAGGAGCTGGCTCGCGCCTACCGGGAGGCAGAGGCGATCCAACTCATCGACGGCACCTGGACCATGACCAAGCTGAGCGGGCCGGCAGTGCCATCCTCGATCCAGACCCTCGTCGAGAGGAGGCTCGCGCAGCTCTCCGACGAATGCAGGTCACGGCTGGCGGATGCCGGGGTTCTCGGGCGTCGCTTCCGGCTCGCAGACCTCTCCAGTGTCCTGGCCCACATCGACGGCGGGCCGGCCCAGACCGAGCTCCAAGTCGGGGAAGACCTGCGCAATGCCGTCGACCTGGGCCTCATCGTGGCGGAACGGCCCGGCGCCGAATACGACTACTCGTTCTCCCACGACCAGATCCGGGCCTCGCTGCTCACTTCGCTCCCCCGACAGCGCAAGCGGGACATTCATCAGGCGATCGCAGAGCATCTTGCAGCCGAAGGACGACCGGAGAGCCTGTCCATGCTGGCCCATCACGCCCTGGAGGCGGGCGACCAAGCCCTGGCGGTCGACAGCGGCATCCGGGCTGCCCAGACCGCAATGGGGATGTCGGCCCCGGAGGAGGCAGTTCGCCTCATCGACCTCACCCTCTCCGCAGCCTCGGAGCCCGAGAAGCGGATCGAGATGCTTCGGTTGAAAGATGACGCCCTGGCCGTCCTCGAG
>JALDXM010000235.1:0-4294 GCA_032155085.1 Actinomycetota bacterium
GTCCAGGACCTCGGCGATGGCTATCCCGAGCTCTTGGAGACTGTCCGGGAATTGATCCGCGGTGCGATCGGTGCCCACTCCGGCTACGAAGTCGATGCCCGCGCCGACGAGTTCTTCGCGGTCCATGCCCATGCCCGGGACGCCCTCGACGCCGCGATAGACATTCAGAAGGCGATTTGGTCGACAGCATGGCCCGATGACTGTCGGGTGCGTGTCCGGATCGGCCTCAACAGCGGCACGCCGGCTGTCACCGATACCGGTTATGTCGGACTAGCGGTCCACGTGGCAGCCCGGGTGTGTGCCGCCGGCCATGGCGGACAGATCCTGCTCAGCACGACGACACGGGATGAGCTGGGCGACCTGTCGGGGCATATCCGGCTGATCTCGCTTGGTGAGGTATCCCTGCAAGGGCTGCCCAAGCCGGAGGAGTTGTTCCAGGTGGTTGCACCGGGGTTGGACAGGGACTTTCCCGCCCTTCGTTAGATCGCCCGCATCCGATTGTTGCGGGCGTTGTGCTCGACCTCGGCGAGCCCCAACGCCTCGAGGACGGGCGGGACGTAGTTCCCGACACGGCCGCGCAGACCTTTCTTGAGCCCATACCAGCCGCCGACCGGATTGTCGGGTGACCGGGCCCAGGCTTCGACCGTCCCATCCGCCGCAGGCTTCTGCTCGTCGGCATTGCCCAACGGCACCCAATCACCATTTTCCTTCAGCATCCGATAGAGGTCATCGATGATGCGAAGGTCGTAATGCAGGATGGTGCTCCCCACGGTGCAGACCAGGATCGGGGGATCGTGGTCCTCGTCCCTGTGCATGAGGATCTCCGAGCCAAGGCTGGGAGTCTTCAGCACCCATGGATCAGCTTCGGTCCCGGTGCCTGTGAACGGTGCTGCGGTCACGTCAGCTCCTCTCGCTCCGTCCGGAGACTACTGATCGACCGGAATCCACACCCTCATGGTCGACGGCCCGCGGTTGGCCCAACGGTGATACGGAGTGAGGGGGACCATGACGTCGGAGCGCCCTGAGACGACCGCGCCCGGAGACGGCCACGACCGGTCCTCGAAGGTTTGGAGGGTGCCGGCCGCAGTGACCACGCCATTGCTCTCGGAGAGCTCGGCGCCAGTGTCGATCCGGAGGTTGTCCACTGAGTTCTCCCCGGGCAGGTCCACCGACTCGACGCAGAGCACGAGTGGGCCCCTCTCGACGGCGACAGACCCTCTTACGGAGTCGATACGCGGGTCCGGCCAGGTCCATCGCGGTGTCATGTCGAGCTCGAGCTGCACGACATCGTCGATGGCGAAGCTCCGTTCGATCACGGCCTGGCCGGGACCGACCCTCTTTCGCTCACCATCCACCGTCAGCCACGATTCCGACGACCATTGTGGCACCCGGAGGGTCAGGGCCCAAGGAGAGCCATCCGTCGCTGTCACCCGGACCGCGATCTTCCCGCCGTCGGGATAGGCGGTGCTGATCTCGACACCCACCTCGCGGCTCCCCCCAAACGTCGTTGAGATCCGGCTGTCGGCGTATTGGTGGATCTGCAGCCCCGAGTCGTCCGTCGTTGCCAGATAGGCAGCCAGTGATGCGTACGTGCGTGCCACGTTGGTCGGGCAGCAGGACACGGCGAACCAGGGCTCACGCAGGCTGGAGGCGGCGCGGTTGCTGACGAAGTCTGGAGATGGCACAACGCCCGGGACCCGCTGATGGAGCGGATTGGCGTAGAAGAAGGCACGGCCATCGGGGGCGGGCGAGGTTGCCACGACGTTCAACAGGGTGCGCTCGGCCAAGTCGGCGAATCGGGCCTCGCCGGTCGCCAGCAGCAGCCGCCAGGACAGCATCACCGAGGCGATCCCGGCGCAGGTCTCGGAATAGGCCCGGTCGGGTGGCAGCACGAAGTCCTCACCGAACTTCTCCCCGTCGTGGTGCGAGCCCATCCTCCCGGTGAGATAGGTGCGTCTGGCGACAGTTCGCTCCCACTGCCTGATGATCGTGTCGAGCAGGTCCTCATCCCCGGTCTCCACTGCGACATCAACAGCAGCGGCGGCCAGGTACAGGGCACGGACGGCGTGACCGGTAAACGCCACCTGGTCTCGCACGGGCACGTCGTCCTGGAAATAGGACCGGCCCCAGTGGATGTCGGCCAGGGTCTGGTGCCCGCTCCGGTCGATGAAGAGCTTCGCCTGCTGCAGGTATCGCTCCTCAGCGGTGAGCCGGGCCATCTCCACGAGCCCCAGCTCGATCTCGGGATGGCCGCCCACCCGTTCGATTCCTCCGGGGCCGAACGCCTGGCAGACATGATCGGCCACCCTTCGGGCCACCGCCACGAACTCGCCATCGCGGCCGGTGCGGGCGCGGGCCACGGCTGCCTGGAGCATGTGGCCGTAGCAGTAGAGCTCGTGACCCCACTCGAGGTCGCTGTACCGGTCGGGCTGACCGGGGCGCCCGAAGACGGTGTTGAGGTATCCGTCATCCTCTTGAACTGGGGCAATCACCGCGGTCAAGCTTGTGAAGCGCTGGTCGGCCTCGGAAGACCCCGACCGGCCAACCTCCCAGGCGGCGGCCTCCATCATCTTGTAGACGTCGGAGTCGGTGAATACGACGCCGCTCCGGTCCCGTGGGAGCCTGCCCTCGGTCGCGGCCCGGAAGTTCCCCACCCAGCCCAGTCGCTCCATCCAATCATGGCAATGCTCGATCGTCGCTGATGAGTTCACCGCCTGGCGTTGTCCCCAGAAGCCACCGGTGACATCGACTTCATCGATCCCGAGCGGCGTGAGCCGGCTCGAGCCAGGCGAGACGGGTCGTCCGTCGAATCTCTTGCTCATGAGAGGTGTTCTCCCCAGTCATGCTCCGGCTCGTAGCCGAGCCTCTCGCGGGCGTAGTCGATGGCCAGGAGAGTCTCCCGACCCTCGACCTCGCGCTTCAGGGGCACATCGGGGTAGACCTCGGCCATCAAGTCGGCCGAATCACGGGTCATCACCGTGTCGGCTGCGGCGATGATGAAGATGTCGGCGTCCTCGATTGGCGCCTCCAGGCCGCGACGAACCGCCTGACTGACATCCCGGACGTCGACGTATCCCCAGAGGTTCCATTTGCGGAGGGCCGGATCGTCCCAAAACCCGGGGAACCGCTCGTAGTCCGACGGCTCCATGATGTTGGAGAAGCGGAGCCCGACGAAGGGCAGGCCGGCGCGCCGGGCGAACTGGGATGCCATGTCCTCGCCAACCAGCTTGGAGAGGGCATAAGAGCTCTCCGGTCGGGGCTCGATGGTCTCGTCGATCGGGGCGAAGAGCGGTGGCGTGTCGAAGGGGAGCCCCAGCACCGTCTCACTCGAAGCCCATATGACGCGTCGGGCCTGAGCAGCCACCGCGGCGGCGAAGACGTTGAAGGTCGACACCGTGTTGATCCGGAATGTCTCGCCTTCGCTGCGGATGCCCGGCGCAGGGATGGCTGCGAGGTGGACCACCGCGTCGAAGCCGGAGATCAGCTCATGGGTCTGACCGGCATCGGTCAGGTCGGCGACGAGGCAGAGTCCGTGCTCGCTGCCATCGTGGGCCCAGTCGACATTCCGGACATCGTGTCCATGACGACGAAGGTCCTCCACAACCCAGCGACCGGTCTTCCCACTCCCTCCCGTCACGACGATCTTCATCGGTGTCGCAGTGGGAGAAGAGGGCATGAATTCGTATGCTACATTGGAATTATCCTCCCGGATGGGGGAATTTCTCCTCCGTAGGGGGGAGTACCGCCGAAGGCGGGGAGGGGGGATTCCCCCGCTTGGCAAGAATCCAACGAGGGGGAAGTTTTACCGTGACACAGTTGAAACTGGGTGCCGTCCTTTGGAGCCAGGCCTCCGACTGGGCCGGTTTCCTGGCCGCGGCGCAGCGGGCCGACGAGCTGGGCTACGACTCGATATGGACCTGGGATCATCTCTACGCCATCTTCGGTGATCCGGATCAGCCCATCGTCGAGGGTTACACCGCTCTCGCCGGGTTGGCCATGGGCACCGAGCGCGCCGACATCGGGCTTCTGGTTGGCGCCAACACATTCCGCAACCCTGGAATCGTGACGAAATCAGTGGTCACCGTCGATCACATGAGCGGCGGGCGGGCTGTTCTCGGGCTGGGTGGCGCCTGGTTCGGCCTGGAGCACGAGGCGTTCGGCATCGACTTCGGTTCGGGCTTCGGCCAGCGGCTCGACTGGCTGGACGAGGCAACGGCCGCCATCCGAGCTCTCCTGGATGGGGAGAAGGTGACCAGCGAAAGTGGTGGCACCTATGAATTTCGCGATCTAAAGC
>JALDXM010000236.1:0-4291 GCA_032155085.1 Actinomycetota bacterium
ACGATCAAGGCCCGGGTAAGAGATGGTTCGCTTCGTCAGGCGGCCACCGAGCAGGGGATCCAGATGTTGCTCTACGAGGCCGGCCAGGCGGACCGTCTCGATGACGAGGCGGTGGATTTCGGCTTCACCGGTGTGATGCGAACCCTTCGCTCCCTCGGCATGATCGAGGCGAGGCTGCCGGTGGCCTCACCGACGACTCTTGTCCGAAGCACACGATGGATCAGGGCACGTCGTGGCGGCCTGGTGGAGATCAAGCCCCGGCTCGGGGACAAGGTGGACGAAGGCGAGGAAGTGGCGCGGATCTCCGATGCCTTCGGGGTTCGACCGACAAGGGTCAAGTCACCGTCATCCGGGTGGGTGATCGCCCGGACCCTCAACCCCCTGGTCAATCCGGGTGACCCGCTTCTCCATGTCGCCGCCGAGCGGGGGCCCGACGTCGACGAGCCGGCGGAGCGGCGCTGACAATCCCGTAATTGGGACGAAAAGTCCCGCATATGACACCTTCTCAACCCAATTTCGGGTGTCAGCTGGCTCTTTCGATCTCCTCGATCCAGCGCCGGCGAATCGAGCGCCGCTCCTTGGGGGTGTGACCACCCCAGATTCCCTCGCTCTGGTTGGTCTCGATCGCCCAGGTGAGACATTCCGACGAGACCGGGCAGGAGGCACAGATCGCCTTGGCCTGCGCAATTGCTGACAGGTCTTCGGCATCGGGGAAGAAGGAGACTTCGTCCACCACCCCGAGACATGCGGCGTCCTCCCTCCAGGGGGAGAACCTCACATCGAAGGTCACACCGCCAGTCATTAGCTGAACCCGTTTAAACGCATGGTCAAGACCTTTCGTTCCCGTTGGGACGGGGGTGCCAAACAAAGGTTCGCAACCAATACGGCGCGTGGATTGGGCCGGTTCTCAGTCGAATGTGTACGGGTCGGGAACGGCACCCGGTCCGAGACGCCCCAGTTCGGCGCGTGCCACCGATCGGCGGTGCACTTCGTCGGGGCCGTCGGCGATTTGAAGCCATCGCCCCATCGAGTAGAAGCGAGCCAGCGGGAAGTCCTCGGTGAACCCGGCCGCACCGAACAGCTGAATGGCACGGTCTGCGACCTGGGTGAGAAGGGCGGGAGCAGCGACCTTGATGGCGGCGATCTCGGTGCGGGCCGCCTTCACCCCCACCTCGTCGATCATCCAGGCGGTCTTCAAGACCAAGAGCCGGGTCTCCTCGATCCGGATCCGGGCGTCGGCTATCCACTCCTGGATCACGCCCTGGTCGGACAGCGGCCGGCCAAACGCTTGGCGCGCCTGTGAGCGCTGGACCATCAGGTCGAGACAACGCTCGGCCGCTCCGATCGCTCTCATGCAGTGGTGGATGCGCCCGGGGCCGAGCCGGGACTGGGCGATGGCGAAGCCGCCACCCTGCTCCCCGAGGAGGTTTTCGACAGGAACCCGCACGTCGTCAAAGAGGATCTGGACATGCCCGCCCCGGTCCTGATAGCCGAACACGGTGGGCTGACGCTCCACCTCCACACCCGGCGCGTCCATGGGCACCAGGACCATCGACTGCCGTCGATGTGGCTCGGCGTCGGGATCGGAGACCCCCATGACGATCGACACCTTGCATCTCTCCGAGGCCGCCCCTGAGCTGAACCACTTGCGTCCGGTGACCCGGTACTCGTCGCCTTCACGGGTGATCCGGGTGCGGATGTTGGTGGCGTCGGAGCTGGCCACGTCCGGCTCCGTCATGGAGAAGCAAGACCTGATCTCACCCTCGAGCAGCGGCCCGAGCCAGGTCTCTTTCTGCTCGGTGGTGCCGAACTGGTGGAGGATCTCCATGTTCCCGGTGTCAGGCGCTGAGCAGTTGATCGCCTCAGGGGCGATCTCCGGGCTCCGGCCGGTGATCTCGGCCAGCGGGGCATATTCGAGGACGGTCAGACCGGCGCCCAGCTCCGGATCGGGCAGGAAGAGGTTCCACAGACCGCGGCTGCGAGCCTCGACCTTCAGCTCCTCGATGACCTTGGGGTGGTGATGGGGGTCACCCGCCTCCCGCATCTCTTCCTCGTACCTGGGCTCGGCGGGGTAGACCGCGTCATCCATGAATTCGTGGAGACGGGCCCTCAGCTCCTCCACCCGAGGTCCGTAAGCGAAGTCCATCGAGCCTGAACGCTACCGGCTGGCTTTACCGCTCGGGCTCTGGCTCGGGGTGAGTCCCGGCCCCGGGGTCAGGCTCCTGCTCGGCTTCGCCGTCGACCGGGATCGTGGCCGCCCCTTCTTCGACCTCGCCCTCCTGTGACTGGTCGGGACGGTCGAAGGTCATCGGTGGGATCGGCGTCACTGGTCGTGTCTGCCTCCCTCTGGTCAGCTCGCCCATCAGCAACCAGCCGGCCAGGAGAGCGAGAAATATGCGCCGGGTCAGGAGCCCGGCCACCAGGGCCCCCGCCGCGGTCAGGGTGAACACCACGTTGCCGATCATCTCCGCCCGAGCAGGAGCCACCTTCTGCAACAGGGAACTGAAGAGATGACCGCCGTCGAGCGGTCGGATGGGCAGCCAGTTGAGCAGTCCCCAGAGCACATTGACCACTATGAGATTGGATATCACGAAGTCGGCCACGCCGAAATAGGGCCCTGTGATCTGGTCGAAGACCCAGACGAGGCTCCCGAATATGACCCCCACGGCGGACCCGGCGGCGGCAACCAACGCCCTCCGGCCCGGGCTCAGCTCCTCGCCGCGCACCGCCCAGCTGGTGAGGCCGCCGATGCCGTTCAGCTCGATTTCGACCTCGGCCCCATAGCCGCGAGCGGTCAGGGCATGGCCCAGCTCATGGATCAGGATCGAGACGAATACAACCAGTACCCAGGCAACGAGATAGGCCAACTGAGATCGGAAGCCGAATCCGAGCAGAGCCGCGATGACCAGGAACGAGGGGCGGATCGTCACCGGGATCCCGAACAGCCGAAACGATGGCATGGCCTCCATGATGGCTCAGGTGGGCCAATTGAGGGAATACGGCGTGGGTACGCTCGCACACATGCACGACGACCTCCGGGCCAAGGTGGCCGAAGACCTGCCTCGTCTCGTCGAGTTGCTCGGCGACCTCGTAAGGCTTCCCACCGTCAGCGCGGCCGGGTACGACCAGTCGAAGGTGAGGGCAGGAGCGGAGCAGATCGTCGCCCTGCTCGATGAAGCCGGGTATCAGAACACCCGTCTGCTCGAGGCCGACGGGGGGAATCCGGCCGTGTTCGCCGAGATCCCGGCACCTGACGGAGCCCCCACCCTTCTCCTCTACGCCCACTACGACGTCCAGCCCCCGGGACCGGCCGACGAGTGGGACACCGACCCTTTCCAGCCTCTGATCAATGGCGGCAGGCTCTACGGGCGTGGGTCCGCCGATGACAAGGGAGGCATCGTCATGCACCTTGGTGCGGTTGCAGCTCACGGTGGCCACCCGCCGGTCGGGGTCCAGATCTTCTTCGAGGGGGAGGAAGAGGCGGGCTCGCAGAGCCTCGAGTCCATCCTCGAGGAGCACGCCGACCTGCTGCACCCGGACGTGATCGTCATCGGCGACGGTGGCAACTGGTCGGTGGGCGTCCCGGCGTTCTGCACGTCCCTGCGGGGAATCGTCGGCGTCTCCTTCGAGTTGCGCACCCTCGAGAAGGCGGTCCATTCCGGCCAATACGGAGGCGTCTTCCCGGATGCCCTCATGGCGATGTCACGGCTCCTCGCCACCCTGCACGACGACGAGGGGAACGTCACCATCCGCGGCCTGGTCAGTGAGGAGGTGGACGGCGTCGATGTCCCCGAGGAGTTGGCCCGGCGGCTCGCCGGCACCGTCGACGGCCTGCATCAGATCGGCACCGGGTCGATTCCGTCCCGGCTCTGGACCCGCCCGGCGGTATCGGTGCTCGCGCTCGACGCTCCCCCGGTGGCGGAGGCGATCAATCAGCTCGTCCCGGTCGCCCGGGCCAAGGTCAGCATGCGCATCGCCCCCGGGGAGGACACAGCGGCAGCGCTCGAGGCCCTGAAGAGGCATCTGGTCGAGAATGCCCCGTGGGGCACCAAGGTCGAGTTCTTCCATGAGGAGACAGGAGAAGCAACTGTCCTCGACATGGAGACTTTCGCGGTCAAGGCCTGGACTCAGGCTTTTGTCGAGGCATACGGCAATGAGCCAGTGCACATGGGGGCCGGAGGGTCGATCCCGTTCATCTCCACCTTCGCCCAGCTCTACCCGGGGTCGCCGATCCTGGTCATCGGCACCAGCGACCCGACCAGCGCCTATCCCGCCCCCAACGAGAGCCAGG
>JALDXM010000237.1:0-4288 GCA_032155085.1 Actinomycetota bacterium
AGCAGATCGAGCCCTGCCGCCCTGATCAAAGGCGAGTGAGTCACGGCCACGACCACCTTCGCCCGGTCTGGCACGGGATCGACGAGACTCGCCGCAAATGAGCGGACCCGGGCGGCGAGGGCCGAGGCGTCCTCCCCGGGCGGAGACTCGTGCCCGAGCCACCAACCGATCCGGTCGGGAGAGGCGAAGAAGGCCGGGAAGAAATCGATCGACGCCACGTCGTCCGCCGACAGCCTGGGCACCTGGTCGGCCAGTGCCTCGGCGCTGCTCACCATGTTGACTCTCGTTCCGTCCAGATACAGGTCCGGGTTGCGCAGGGCGAACGCCACCTCGGGCCCGAGCACGCGGCCACCGGCTTCGGCCACGCCCTGGGCAAAGCAGGCTGCGGTGTCTTTGGCCCTTCGCGTCTCGCCGCTGAGGACTCTGATCGGGCCCTCCTCGTCAGCCCCGAATGTCTGCCCCGCGGCGAACGCTTGCCGTTCGGCGTCGTCGGTGATGGCCACGTCACCACGATGTGAGGTGACCTCGCCGTGTCGGAGCAGATAGAGCCGGGTCAAGGGATTTGGGCCGTCATCTTGTCGTAGAGCGATGCCGCGTTGAGGGTCTGGATGTGATCCATCATGTAGCCCTGGCCGATGTCCACGGGGTAGCGGTCGGCGAAGTTGACCCGCTCGATCGTCTCCTCGCGGGTCCACCCCTTGGCGACAGCCGAGGCCACTGCCGAAACCCAGTCGAGGAGATTCGACCGCTGGGTGTCGAGATATTTCTTGGTGACGACGGGCCCGTGACCCGGAAGGATATGGTCGATGTCGAGCCCACGAATCGTCTCCAGCGCCATGAGCCATTGGTCGATGTCCGAAGTCATCAGCCAGGTCTGGCACCCGCTGAAGATGGTGTCACCGGTGAAAACGACCCTCTCCTCCGGGACGAACACCGCTAGTTGACCCGGGGTGTGCCCTGGGGTGTGGATCAGCTCGAAGGTGTGCTCGCCGACTCGCAGGGTCAGGTTGCCTTCGAACACGATCGTGCCCTTGTTCGGGTCTGCGTAGTAGTCCTCACGGTCGGGGAAGATCGACTCGCCGTCGGGGTCGTCGGTCGGGATCGCCTCGGCGGCGTAAGCGAAGGGGTCCAGGTCAGGCGTGACCACCATGAAGTTCTCGTAGAGCCCGCGGTGGTTGACCACCGTCCCGGCACCTTTGAAGAAGTAGTTGCCGAAGATGTGGTCGACGTGGTGCTCGGTGTTGATCAGGTACCTGATCTCGCCGTGACTCTCCGCTTGGCGTCTCATCTCGACCGCTCTGGTCGGCAGCTGCGGCGTGTCCACCACCACGACGCCATCGCTGGTGAGGACAAAGCCCGGATTGCACCCCCGGAGACCGGTCTCGACGAACACGTTGCTGGTGACGCTCTCCATTGATCAGCTCCTTCGGTCAGGTCTCATTGAGTGGCGGTGAGCCCGCCGTCGATGGTCAGGATCTGACCGGTGGTGAAGGAGGCAGCATCCGAACAGAAGAAGAGTGCCGCTCCGAGGAGATCGTCGGTGGTCCCGACCCGGCGCAGCGGGATGCGGTTGACGATCTTCGCCTTGAACTCCGGGTCACCGAGGAGGGACGCCACCTGGGGTGTGTCGATGAACGTCGGGGAGATGGCGTTCACCGAGATCCCGTGTTTAGCCCACTCGGTGGCCCATTGTCTGGTGAGCGAGTCGATGGCCCCCTTGGCCGCCACATAGGCCGAGTAGCCCGCATCGATCCCGAGCTGCCCCCGCACCGACGAGATGTTCAGGACCCGGCCGCCGTCTCCTTGGGCGACCATCTGGCGGACCGCTGCCTGCGTAGGGAGCACGGTGCTGCGGACGTTCAGTTCCATGATCCAGTCCCAGTCTCCACCCGGGTACATCTCGGCATCGTGGAGCACTTCGCCGGCGCCACCGCCGATGGCGTTGACGATGATGTCCACCCGGCCCAGTCGGGCGACGGTCTCGTCGATCGATCGCTGCGCCTCGTCCGGGCTCGTGGCGTCGGCGGTGATGGCGACGGCCTTGCCTCCCGACGTCTCGATCGTGGCCACCGCCCGGTCGAGGGGCTCCACCGACCTCCCCACCACTGCCACCGCTGCGCCCGCCTGGGCGAGGCCTGCGCCAATGGCAGATCCGATCGCACCTCCCCCTCCGGGTATGACGGCGACCCGTCCGGTCAGGTCGAACAACTCAGTCGGGCTCACTGCTCCTGCCTCCCGTTGTCTCGGTTCTCACGTCTCGAAGCCGGCCCATGCATCGCGTCCCAGACTCGCTCAGGGGTGATAGGCAGGTCCTTGATCACGATCCCCGTGGCCTGGGTCACCGCGGCGGCGATTGCCGGTGAAGTCGCGAGCAAGCCCCCCTCACCGCTCCCTTTGGCCCCGCCCGGGCCCGGTCCGTCCCCATTCTCGACCAAAACCGATGTCATCGCAGGGGGAAGGTCCTTGAAGGTCGGGATGCGATAGTCGAGGGCGCCGAGGTTCACGATGCGACCACGATCGTCGAGGATCAGCTGCTCCATCATGGTGTGGCCCAGGCCCATCACCGCTGCCCCTTCGTCCTGCATCTCGACATGCTGGGGATTGATCGCTTTGCCGACGTCGGCGACCGTGATGTGCTTCACCAGCTCGAAGTCACCGGTCTCGAGGTCGACTGCTACCTCGGAGGCGGTGACGCTGAACTCGTAGAAGGAGGCCTTGCCGCCGAGCGGGTGAGCGGGGTCGCCCTCGCCACGCTCCGACCCGGTGGCGATGATCTCACCGGGCACGCTCCCGAAGATGTCCCCCAGGACCTGGGCGAGGGTGAAGACGGTCCCGTTCACCGTCACTTGACCCGGGGCGAACTCGACGTCTTCGACCGGCACATCGTGATGGGCCGCTGCCTTCCCGACCAGGTCTGTGATTGCCTTTCGACACGCGTCGACGACGGCTGTGCCCATGAACACCGTCGACCGGCTTGCTGAGGTCGAGTAGTCGAACGGGACGACGGCGGTGTCACCCATGACCAGTGTGACCTGGTCCATGGGCACCCCGAGATTCTCCGACACCAGTTGAGTGAGGATGGTGCGGGCCCCCTGACCCATGTCGGAGGTGCCGGCGATCAGCGACACGCTGCCGTCGTGGAGGATCCTCAGGATGCAATACGACGCCCCCGCCGTCGCCGAGGCCTTGATCCCGACGGCCACGCCACGCCCGTGACCTTCCGGCAATGGCTCGCCCCATCCCACCTTCTCCGCGGCTATTTCCACGGCCTGGCGCCAATCGCCGTCGGCAGGGCGGTCACCGGGCACGATGTCCTCGCCGGGGGCGGCGAGGTTGCGCAACCGAATCTCGACCGGGTCGATGTCGAGGGCCCGTGCCGCCGCGTCCATCTGCGATTCGATTGCCCAGGCCACCTGCGGGGCGCCGAATCCCCGGAACGCCGTGCTCGGGGTGGTGTGGGAGACCAGGCCCCGTGCGATGGCACGCACAGCCTCCACCTTGTACGGGCCGGCTGCGAAGTAGGTGGCCTTGCTGATCACCCGGGGGGCGATGTCGGCGTAGGCCCCCATGAGGAAGTCGTCGATGGCATCGATGAAGAGCAGATCACCTTCTGACGAGAACCCGGTCCGGAGCTGGATGCGGGCGGCCGCCCGCCGAACCGCCTGGAAGGTCTCCTCGAGGGAGAGAACGAGACGGACCGGCCGACCCAACTCGAGGGCTATGGCCGCCACGAGTGGCTCGTACTTGGGGAAGCCCTTGCCCCCGAACCCCCCGCCCGGGTCAGGGGCATGCACCCGAACCTTGGAGATGGGCAGGTCGAGCAGGGTGGCGAGGGTGCTCTGCAGCAGATAAGGGTGCTGAATGGAGCTCCACACCCGCAGCCCTCCTCCGTCCGGCGCGGCCATGAAGGCGTGGGGCTCGATGGAGAAATGAGTGACCATTGGGAAGCGGTAGGTCTCCTCGAGAATCAGGTCCGCATCGACGGCGTCGACGTCGCCCCAACCCCAGTCCCATTGCTGGCGGATGTTGGTCTCACGCCACGGGTCGTCATCGGCTCGCAGTCCGGGGTCGACCACGAGAGGAGTGCCCGGAGCCAGCGCGTCTTCGATCGTGTACACACCGGGCAGCTCGTCGTATACGACACGGACGGCGTCAGCGCCTTGGAGGGCGGCCGCCTTGTCCTCGGCAACGACGGCAGCCACAGGATCGCCGTGATATTTCGTCTCGCCGGTGGCGATGATCGGCCGATCGGTGAACCGTGGGCCGAAGCGGGGCATGGGCCGGGGCA
>JALDXM010000238.1:0-4287 GCA_032155085.1 Actinomycetota bacterium
GGTTGAGACCGCATGGGAGACCGAGGCTCCGCCGGGGCGTCCGGCCCGGCATCTTTACCGTCTCTCGCCTGCCGGCGCCGAACTCGTGGCGGACCTGAGACGGAAGGACAAGGCCGTTAGACCATCTTTCACCGAGGTGACCGAGTGAGCCCGACCCGAGCCGCGTGGATGACGGGGTCGATCATCATCGCGACCACGGCTCTATTCGTCTCGTCCTGGGCTTGGAGCTCGCCAACAGAGTTGCTGCTGCCGACTGCCTTCCTCGGGCTGCCCCTTGCCCTGGCCGGCTCGGTCCTCGCCTATCGGCTGGCGGCGGCGCCTTCGGACCGCGACCTGGCCGAGAGGCTTCTCGATCTGGCGACGACTGGCCGGGATGAATGGGAACGGGCGATGCGTGCCGAGCTGGCCAGCATCGAAGACCCCAAGGAGCGACGTCGATTTGCGCTCGGCTGTCTGGTGACGACGGTTCGGGTCGAGGCCAGGAGCCGCTGGCCGATCGTGATCGGGACCGGCGTCGTCCTTGCCATCGGGACTCTTGTCACCTCTCGTGTCCTGCTCGGTGGCCAACGCACCGGGATCATGATCTTCACCCTCTATCCCCCCGCCGTCGCCCTGTTCGCGGTGTCGTTGATCACGGCGAGGAGGGCCGGATCCTTCCGGGCCGGTCTCGTCGTCGGAGCCCTGGCTTCTGTCGCCGCGATCCTCGGCGTGTTCGCGATGGCGATGCTGGAGGCCGGACAATGGCATGACGCGGCCGGGGTCTACATCATGGATGGCGACGCCCCGAAGCACGCCATTGATCGCATCGGGGCGACGCTCGACGCGATTTCACCGAACTTCTTGCTGTTCCACCTCTGGACGTGGGCTGCTTGGCCCGTGCTTGGTGCGGCCCTCGGTGCCCGGGGCAAAGGCACTCTCGAGAGGGCCAGGCCCGCGGCATCGGCCGGGGTCTAGGCCACTAGCGAATCTTTTCGCGTTTATTTGGAGGCCGGTCGGGAGCCGTGTATAAATACTCCCGAAGCCCCGACGGCTCGAACTTCGGTTCTGAGTTGTTGGGGCTTCACTAATTCCCGGCACCGTCCACTCCTTCGCCTCCGATGAGTTTTCGACGCGTCCTGAGTCAGAACCGATATGGAGCTCGACTATCTGGCGATCGCGGTAGCCGCGGTGGCAGCTTTCATACTCAGTGGTGTCTGGTACGCGACCTTCGGTGGCAGGCTCTCCCGGTTGCACCCCGCTTATGCAGACGGGGGCGCCACATCCGCATCGACTGTGTTGGTGGAACTGGTGAGAAACCTGGTGGTCGCGACGGTGATTGCGGGTTTGATCTCCCGGCTCCCGGTGGAAGCCTGGCCCGGCGCCATCGTGCTCGGCCTCGCCCTATGGGTCGGTTTCCCGGTGGTCTTGTTGTCCGGATCGGTGTACCACGAGAACGTGCCGGCACAACTGGCTGCGATTCATGGTGGCGACTGGTTGATCAAACTGCTCGCTATCGCCCTCATCGTGACTGTCTGGCCGTGAGAAAGGAGACCGTGATGACTGAAACGAGCCCATTGGACCTTCGGTTCGATGCCTTGCTGCTGAAAAGCCCGAACCCGGGTGGATGGACATATGTCGTCATGGACGACTCTGTCGAGGTGCTCGGGACACGCGGCCTGGTCAAGGTCGCAGGGGAGATCGACGGAAAGCCCTTCCGTAGCTCGTTCATGGCAATCGGTGACGGGACTCACAAGCTGCCGGTCAAGGCAGAAGTGCGTCGCCTCATCGGCAAGGAGGCCGGCGACACGGTCTCGATCCACCTGACCGAACGCCTCGGTTAGTTCACCCTGTTTCTCCGACAGGCCACTAGTCGACGATCAGGACGGCCTTCCCGTTCACCTGTCGGCCCCAGAGCGCCTCGAACACCGAGTTGGCCTCCGCCCAGGGCCGCTCCAGCCCGATCTGTGGATGGAGCTTGCCGTCTGCGATCAGGTCTGCGAGCAAGCGCAAATCCTCCCCGAACGGGGGTGGCTCACCGCTCTCGTACACGAAAAAGGCCACGATTCGAGCTCCTGCACGGCCCCTGAAGTCGCTGAACTGAAGCCTCGCTGGCGAATCGGACGAATTGCCGAACACCACGATCTGACCTCCGGGCGCCACGGCGCGGACCGCCGCCTCGAGGGAGGAGCCGCCGGTCGATTCCAGGATCAGATCGAATCGGCCCTCCAACTGAGCGGGATCGGAGACAACATCAGTTGCACCGAGCTCGCCAAGCCCTGCCGCCCGGGTCGCGTCGGAGGCGACCCCGGTCACGACGGCCCCGGCTCCGGCCGCCAGCTCCACCGCGAAACGACCGACGCCACCAGAGGCGCCCGTGATGAGCACCTGCTTTCCCTTGAGTGGATCGCCCAATCGGAGGGCACGCAGGGCGGTCATCCCGGCGATGGGGAGCGTCGCCGCCTGCGAGAAGGAGACGTCGTCTGCGATGGGAGCGAGGTGGCTCGTGGGCACGGCGACACGTTGTGCCCACCCCGCCTGCTCGGGCCAGGCCACGACGCGGGTCCCCGGAGCCGGGCCTGACCCGTCCGCAGCCCTTTCGACGACGATGCCGGCGACGTCTTGACCCGGCTGCCAACCCTGATCTCGAGCCTTGAGAAGCCGCAGCTCGCCACGATTTACCGCGACCGCCATCGTTTCGACGATCGCCTCGTTTGGCCCCGGTTCGGGCTCGGGGACTTCGAGCAGGTCGACGGCCATGCCGCCTCCGCCCCTGTTGACCAGCGCTTTCAAACGTCCCTACCTCCTTCGAGACGCCGACCCTAGCTGTGGGCGATGATGTGGGTCAGGGGGATGTCGAGCGATCTTCCGAGCCGATTGATGAGATCGGCCCCAAGCCATCGAGAGATGCCTGGCGGGAAGGTGGACACGATGACTCTGTCGAAATCGGCTGCCCCAACCACATCGAGGATGGCCTGATATGGGTCCGGGTCACCGACTTGGGCGTCGATGACCGCCACCCCGGTCTCCTCGAGAAGACGTCGCGCGGAATCGGCCCTCTCGCGGGCGATCGCCCTCGACTCACCGGATGTCCAACTGGTCAAATGTTTGACCGGTGTGGCGGGAACGAGGAGGACCACTTCGGAATCGGCGGCAGCGGCAGAGCGGACCGCTTCCAGGAACTCAGCGGTCTCCGCCGTCTGATGCGCGACAGCGAGCAGACGTGTCATACACACCTCGTCCGACTGTGTCACCGTCGCGCCTCGGCTCGGACATGTCAAGAGCCGGGCCTTCCTCGTGGCCGGGAATGAGAGAAGCCCCGCTGACGTCTCCGCCCTCAGGGCTTCTCTGGGAGCGTTCCCACGATGTGGGTCGCTCCGCTGGCCTCGTGATCCGGCCGTTTCCGGCCTACGTGTCTGACCAGGCCATACGAACATACACCTTCACACCAGATCTGTCATCCTCTTGGCAGACCACTAGATGAGTCTCCCCTCATGCTCGTACAAAGGCCGGTTCTCGAGGATGCGCTCCGGTCCGAGCCGGGACAAGTCGAGGACCGGAGTCAGATCGAGGATCCTTTCCGCCAGATAACGGCCGACCGCCGGAGACTGCTGGAATCCGTGTCCTGAGAAACCGGTGGCCAGGAAGAGGCCTTCGATCTCTGGCCACTCACCAATGATCGCGTTCCCATCCAGCGTGTTCACGTCGTAGAGCCCGGCCCATGAGCTCTGGACCTCCAATGAGTCGAAGACCGGGATGTTCCGATACAGCTCCGGCCAGATGACATCGGTGAAGCGGCGTCGGCCGGCGGGGCTGAAGTCGAATCCGACCGGGTCCTCAGGTCGTGACCACGCCATGACCCAGGTGCGATCACTTTCAGGAAGTGCATAGACGCCGGAAGGAAGAAACAGACTGGGCATGCCCGTGGTCTCGACCGTGGTGGATACGACGTAGACAGTGCGCATGACGGGTATGACCGGTAGCTCCACGCCGAGAGGCCGGACCAGGTCTGCTGACCATGCCCCGGCAGCGACGAACACGATCGGAGCTTCCAATACGTCCCCGGAGGCCAGCCGAGCTCCGGCGACGCACCTGTCACCCGTGGTGATCTCGACCACGTCGTCCTGGAGGTAGCGAGCCCCCAATTCGATGGCCTTGTTCCGGTACCCCCGCAGCACGGCACCGGGATCGACCGACCCGTCGGCCGCGCCGAAGGTCCCCCCGACGATCCCGTCCAGCCTCAGACCGGAGAATCGGTCCTGGATGGCCTGGGCATCGAGCCACTCGACCGCACACCCCAGAGTCTGCTGC
>JALDXM010000239.1:0-4278 GCA_032155085.1 Actinomycetota bacterium
CCCTCAGTTCGTCCCCTCACCCATCCCCTCTGGGAGCTTCGGTTGCTTGAGACGCACGCGCTGCCGAGCCGAGAGTTTGGTGACCTTGCCGATCGCAAGAAACGGGCCCCAAAAAGTGTCTAGCCGACGAACTCCGAAGAGCCCATCGGCCAGACAGGAAGATTTGTATCAGCCTTCCGGCAATGATGCAAATGAAACCGACGATTGATTTTCGCGTTCTTGATCGGCCCGCTCAGACCGGGGGCACCACCAGGGTTCGTCCCGGCTCGCACACCACACGGGTCATGATCATGCGGCAGCCGTCGTGGGTGCTGGCCAGGGCCACCGCGGCGACGAAGACCAGGACCAAGAACACTGCCAGTCCGAGGAACGCAGCTCTCCTCCCCATCCACCACATTGAAGCCTGGAGGCAGGCCGGACACCAGATCCCAAGCCGCGTCATTTGCCGGCGGCTCCACGTACTAGTCCGATTCGCCTACTGCAACGGAATCGATTTGCCGATACACGTCAGGACCTCCCCAAAGGAGCCCTGTGAGCAGCCGACTCGACGACTTGCGAGATCTGGCCGTGATGCTGGACGAAGGCAAGGTCACGCAGCAGGAATATGACATCGTCAAGGCCGAGCTCCTCGACGCCCCGGCAGAGGAGTGGGAAGATCTCGAACAAGCCACGTTCGAAGACGACGACTCGGAGCCGGATCCGGACGCATCTGTAGCCCGGCGTGGGTTCCTTACCGGGATTCCCCCGATCTATCGGCTCGCCGCAGCAGGTGCCACAGCCGTACTTGTCGCGGGCGCGCTTCTTGCGGCAGGGGGTGGGACAGCCGGATCGGTGCGCGCAGACCACACCTCGATCCGTGCAGCGGCGCCGGCGGGCCCGGCTGCCGCCTCTTTGGGCGTTTTGCTGGTTGATGTCTCAACAGCGTGGAATGAGGTGGGCGACCCGCCAACGATCAATGGAGGCATCGTGACGTCACCCGAACCTGGCCCTCTGGACAGCTTCCTCTACCGATTCGAAAGCGGCGCAGTGCTCGCCGGCGCCTATGACCCGTCCGACGGCTCCGTGCACGCTCTCATGGCCCGCGCCTCTCTTCACGACGATGAGGCCGGCAGCCTCTTCATCCATCTCTGCCATCTGCTCCAGCCCGGCGTTCAGGCCTGTCTGGACGATTACATAGAGATGACCGGGACCTTTGGCAAGCCCCACTCCGACCTCATCGGCACCGAGACCAACCAGGAATGGGAGCTAGGAGATCAGACGTGGGAGCTCGAGATCGCGGACGACGTGGAGACGATCCGTGTAGGCAATTCGTCAGGAGGCTGACGATCAGAGCTTGACGATGCGATCCCCAACCGTGATCGTGCCGTCCTGGACGACCCGGGCGTACACCCCACGCAGACGCATCTCCTTGCCGGGTCCTACGTTTACGAACCGCAGTGCCTCGGCTCCGTAACGCCCGCTGAACTTGTTGCACCCGGTGTGAGGAGTGTCGGTGATCTCCAGGATGGCCGAGCCGATCTCGAGCTTCTGGCCCGGCACCAGGTTGGCCTGGCTCAAGTCCATGTCGGCGACGATGTTGTCCCCGGCAAGAGCCCAACGCTCACGTCCGCCGGAGACCAGGTCGAGGAGTCGGGAGTTGATGATGGTGATCTGGGTGTCCGGGTAATCCCGGGCCGCGCCCTGAGACCATCGGTCGTTGTGGACTCCAAGCGCGCCGCTGACCTCGACGCTGCTCGGGGTCAGTCTCTCGTCGACGGTGGGGCGGACCACGAGCATCTCGATCGGGCCCTCGTCTTCGGGGCTGAGCGTGATCGACGACATGCCGGCGGTCAACTGCTCGGTCGTCAGATGATTCGTGCCTTGCTCGCTCATGCCGCCTCCGCCGGAGAGCCCTCACGCCGGCTGTGCCTGCCCTCGAAGTTGGGACCGAATGTGTCCTTCCACACCACTGTTGTCATCAACCATAAGGCGGTCAGGAGCAGGACCGCCGTGAATATTCGGGCGACGAGAGGCAGCGATTCCTCTGAGGCTCCGAGCCAGCCACCCACAAGGGCACCGATGGGAAGCGTGGCCCACCCGATCGCCCGGCTCACCGTCACGACCCGCCCGAGCATGTTGTCATCGGCGTAGTGCTGTCTGATCGTGGCCAACGACACGTTGATGAGTGAGACCCCGATCATCCAACCCACGTTGAGGGCGAGAGCGAGCATGCCATAGGTGGTGATGAGAACGATGGAGAGCAGTGCTCCGGTCACCAGCATTCCGTAGGTCATGGTCCGGCCCAAACCGACCCTTCGGATCACCTGCGGCGCGACGAGTGCCCCGATGATGCCCCCGATCCCCATGGCTGTGACCAGGAAGCCGATCTCAGCGGTGTTGGCCGCGGCGAGGATCACGGTGAACAAGAGCACGAATGTGGCCTCGATGAATCCCATGACGAAGTTGGGCACGGCTGCTGCGATGGTCGTGACCCGTAGGCGTGGCTCTGCCCAGATGTAACGAATGCCGTCCATCGCCTCAGTCAGGAATGGCGATCGTGTGTCGGCTGGGCTGCGGTGATGCTGGACGCGCCCTACTCCGATGAGGAACACAGCCGATATCACGAAGCTGAGCCCGTTGACATACAGACCGAGGTCTGGGGCACCTCGGGCATAGGCGAAAAGCCCCCCCGCCAGGGCGCCGATGGCGAAATTGGCCTGCTGGCTGGCCGCCACGAAGCTGTTGGCATCTGGGAGGCGCTTGCGTGGGACCAAAGACGGGATCAGGGCGAAGAGCGCCCCGTCGAAGAAGGTGGTGAACGAGCCGACCAGAAAGGCAATCAGGAAGACCGTGCCGGTCCCGTAGCTCCCATACGAGGCTGCCAGGTAGAAGAAGGCCGACGCACGCAGTAGATCGGTGGCCACCATCACCGGGCGGAGGGGCCAGCGGTCGATGAAGACGCCGACGAACAACCCGAGAAGCAGCGCGGGGGCGGTCTCCAGTGCATAGGTGATGGCGAAGTCCAACGTCGACTCGGTCCCGCTCTTCTGCTGGATGTCGAGCACGAGGAAGGGAAGCGTGACCCATGCGACGTACGTCCCGAAGTGGCTGACCGCCTGGCCGACCCACAGAGACAGGTATTTCGGCCCCAGTGAGGTCAGCGACCTGAAGAAGTTCACTGGCCGTCCACGATACCGGCCTCTTCAGGCCTGTCGATGCGTTGTTAGCCTTGATAGCGATGGCCGACCCCCGCGAGATCCCGCAACTGACCACCGAGTTGATCGACATGTCTCGGGAGTACCTGCGTCAGGAGACGATCGAACCGGCAAAGCAGTTGGGCCGGCACGCAGGCAAGGGTCTGGGCGGAGCGCTCGCCATTGCGTTTGGAGCCTTCTTCATGGTGATGGCGGTCTACCACGCTCTGAAGATGTGGCTACCAGAGGGTGCCTGGTGGGTGGTCCTGGCGAGGTTCCTGACCGCCCTCGGAGCGGCCGGGGGAGCCGGAGTGGTGGGCTGGAGGTTGCAGCAGCGTGACGATTACTAGGCAGGACATCGAGGCCAAGGCCAACGAGCTCGTCTCGGCCGTCAATCAGACCAAAGAGTCCGCACAGAACACGGCGGTGGTCGCCGGGGTGGTCGTGGCGATCATCGTTCTGCTCGCCTTCCTGTTTGGCCGACGCCGCGGCGCTCGAAACCAGACGCTGGTGGAGGTCTATCGCGTCTGAGACTGGCGCGGGGGGCGAATCACCTCGATCCTCGGGTCGCCGCGCCGTTTGTGATGGATGACCAGTGCTGATCCTTCGGGGAGGCTCCGTCGGAAGATGAGGCGGCGTCGTGGTCGCGTCCTCCGGACATAGGCGAAGGCGGCCAGGCTCAGACCCGTAAAGAGCTCGCGCTGATCGCCGGTGCGCAGGCCGCGAAGCGTCCGGTCCACGCTTTCCGCGGTGATGTCCCTTATCCCCAGAAGCCGAAGCAGCCTGTCCATTTGTCTACCGTTGCCTTCCACCAAGGAGCTATCAGTCGCATGCAGAATAAGCAGTTCGTTCGAATCGTCATTTGGGTGGTCGTCATCTCGATGGTCCTCGGGCTCGGCGTCACGGTGTTCGCCCTGCTCTCATGAGACTGGAGGCGGGTGACCCTGCCCTCCTGATCGACTCCAAAGGGCGTCAGTTCCTCCTCGATTATTTCCGCCACTGCGTTTTGCGGGCCTTTCCCGACGATCCCACACGCATGCCACCCAGCATGCACTACTTCCTGAAAATCAACGAGATCTTACGCGGCATGACCCAGGAGACCTTG
>JALDXM010000240.1:0-4267 GCA_032155085.1 Actinomycetota bacterium
GCCATAGCTTGCTTGTGCCTGCCGGGGTGATGTCGAGACTCCCGATCGACATCATTGGTGGGGGAAGGCGTCCGGGTTCACCGGGCTCGACGAGAATCGGGGGCAGGCCGGCTGAGCAATGAAGTCCTCCTCCTCAAAGGCCGAACCAACCGACCGGTCTGCCCTCGATCTCTCGTCTGGCGAGTCAACTCGTTGGAGGCAAAGTAACCCTCTGCGGAATCGTGTCGATTACGTGAGAGACGGGCGGGGTACTACCCGGAAGGAAGACAATGAGACGACTCGAGCGAACCGTCCTGACGGTGCTCATGACGGTCGGCCTGGTGGCAGTCTCGGTTGTTGCCTCTGCCCAGACAGATGAGGACAGCCAGTCTGAGCCGGACACACTCTTCGACTTCGGCTATGACGTGGTGAATCGGGCCCTCCTTTGGGGCACCAGTCGGCTCGACGGCCCGTATGACTGCACTCTGGAGAACGGCCCCCTGACCGTCACCTACGGTGTGACCTCGGACGATGGCGTGATCCTGGTCGACCTGCTCGAAGACGGTTCGGGCGTGGTGATGTTCCCCAATCGTCCTGCCGACGAGGTCGGCGAGGGCCAGGAGCCGGCCACATCCCCTATCGCGTACTCAGGCAGCGACGGTGAGTGTGGGCTGATCGGTGGCGATCCCACCGGCCCGCAAGGCCAGATAAATCACGGCATGTTCATGAAGCTCTTCAACTCGTTGTATTCCGGGGACGGGCAGGGCCGCGGCTGTCTGGTCCGTCACCTGGCCCAATCGGACCTGGGCAAAGGTGATCAACAGGTGCAAGCCGGTGAGCCGGCTCCAGATCCTGTGGCTCCGGGAGACACCGGCTCGGTCGAGTTCACCACCGTGGAGACAGACTGCGAGCACGGCCGCGCCGACCAAGCCGAGGTGACGGAACAATCAGGCAAGCCCGATCACGCCGGGAAGCCCGATCACGCCGGGAAGCCCGATCACGCCGGCAAGCCTGATCATGCCGGCAAGCCCGAAGGAGCCGGTGGCCCCGGAAATGGAAACGGGGGTGGCCCCGGGAACTGACTGTGGGCCGTCCCATCAGTTGGTGATCCAGAATGATCCGGTCGGCGCCGGAACGCCGTTGACCACGACCTCCACACGGTGCTCCCCCGGGTAGTGGGTACGCGTCGTGTGCTGTGCCACCGAGATCGTCTTCGACAGACGCGCCTTTTCGCCTGGCGCCAACTCCAGGGTGCGCACCTTGAACACTTTGGGGCTGGTCCCACCTGATGCCTTGACGAAATGGACCGCCAGGTCGACGTTGTAGGCGGCCGGAGTGTCCAATCCATTGATGATCTCGAAGGACACCTGCACCCGGCCTCCGATCTCGACCTGTGCCGGATCGACGGAGAAGCCCTCGATGGCGACGCCATCGGGCGAGCCAAAGCCCAGGATCTCGAGTGCCTCGCTGTCGCCCCGCTTGACCGCCGAGCGGAGGGCATGGCGGACCATCGCGGATCGCTCCGGGCTCGCGTCCAAGAGCCATGCCCGACACGCTGCCGTGAGCACGGCTGGATGGTCCTTTCCTATGTCGTTCAGGTTGTTGGCGACGCTGCGCCTGACCATTGAGCTCGGGTCGTCCTTGAGGAGTTCGAGCAGCTCTAGGACCGGGCTGGGGTCTCGAACGAACATCCGCAACCGCGGCGCCCAAGGAAGCCGTGGCCGGGTGCCCTCCGAGACCAGTCGACGCACATGTGGGTTTGGGTCGGCGGCCCAGACCCGGAGACGGGCCATCGTTCGATCAGGCTCTGCCTCGATGAAGACCCGTATCGAGTACTCACAGCTCATCCGCTGTGTCAGCTCGTGCTGAACCGCCATCGCTGCCTCCCAGTCATCGAGGCCCTTCTCGGCGACGTAGAAGACGTAGGGCAGGTAGACGAACGGGCCCAGACCCTGTCCGATCAGCTCGTCACCCTCGATGGGTGGGCCCAACGAAGCCAGGATCATGCGGGCCGCATCGCCGAATTCATCTGGCAGGTGGTTCGAAAGCGCGCCCGCGATGTGCCGGGCCCGTTCAGTCAGCTCCAGATCCTCGTAACCAGTGAGACACTCGGCGATGAACCCGTCGGCGTCGAAGCTCGGGTGCACCGGTTTGATCATCGCCGCCACCCGCACGGGTATCTCAGGTCCGTACAGGTCCTTGAGTCGCTCTGCCATGGACTCCGGATTCTGGTGGCCCCGCTCTAGACCGTCAGGCTGCCGACTCGAGATGAATCATGAGAGTGCCACCTGAGCGGGCCCCGGTCAGCATCTCCGCTTCGTTTCCGCAGACACAGCGAAAGCGGACGACGATGCCACTGTCGGTGTTGGTGACGGCGATCAGGTCCGACTCCCAGACCAGGGCGTCCCGGCCGACGATGTCACAGCTGACGAGAAGCACGATGAGCCTCAGTCCTCGGAGCCGGGGCACGCCTGAGGACCAGGTAGACGAGCAGGCCCTTGCCGATGGTCACGCGGCCACCCCCGTCTCGACCGGCACCCCGACCAAGCTCCCGTATTCGGTCCATGAGCCGTCGTAGTTGGCGACCCTGGGGAACCCGAGCAACTCGCTGAGGACGAACCAGGTGTGCGATGAGCGCTCGCCGATCCGGCAATAGGTGATGACTTCCTCGTCGGCGGTGACTCCTGCGTCGCTGTACAGCGCGAGGAGCTGATCAGCGCTCCGGAAAGTCCCGTCCTCGTTGGCGGCTTGAGACCAAGGGATGTTGGCTGCGCCCGGAATGTGCCCTGCGACGTAGGGCTGCTCGGCGGGGAGATGGGGCGGTGCCATGGTCTCGCCACTGAACTCCGCAGGTGAGCGGACGTCGACGAGTCTTGCCCCACCGCGCACTGCCCTCGCAAGGACATCGTCGCGGTGGGCCCTGATGAGGGGCTTGGCCGAGCCGAGCTTGAACCCCGCCGACTCCACCCTCTGCCTGGTTTCTTTGGTCAGCTCCCGGCCTTCCTCCTCCCACTTCACACGCCCGCCGTCGAGCAGGCTGACGTTCCCGATTCCCCGGTAGCGAAAGAGCCAGTACGCATAGGCGGCGAACCAATTGTTGTTGCCTCCATACAGGATGAGCCGTTGGTCATCCTGTATGCCTTTGGCAATCAACATCGACGCCAGCGTGTCGCCGTCGATGAAGTCCCGTCGCGGTGTTGCCTGCAACTCCAGCTTCCAGTCCATCGCGATAGCTCCGGGGATGTGTCCGCGATGAAAGGCCTCGGTGTCCTCGTCGACTTCGATGACGGCGATACTCGGGTCGTCGAGGCGTGCCTCGAGCCATCTGGTGTCGACGAGGGCGTTTGGATTGGCGTAGGTCATCGGATTCCTCCTTCTGTGATGACCCCCTCTTGTCTCTGATCGGGGTGGCGGGTTGGTAGACGGCCGGTAGATATCGAGGGTCCCAGGAGGATTCCGCTGGTTGAATTGGATGATGCGGGGCGATGCTCAGGTGCTACTCCTCGGTCCGGTGCGCATCGAAGTCGATGGTGCCGACGCCGAAATCCCGCCAAAAGCGAGGATGCTGGCGGCGCGTCTGGCCGTGTCCGCCCCCAAGGTGGTGCCCAACGACGTCCTGATCGAAGAGCTCTGGCAAGGAGACCCGCCCGCCAGCGTTCGCAAGAGCCTCCACAAGTACGTCTGGGAGCTTCGCAGTCATATGGGAGACGGTGCAGTTGTCACCGAGGGCCCCGGCTACCGGCTGGTCGCCAAGACTGACGTCGCCCTTCTCGAGCGACTTGTCTCCGACGCCCGCACTGCGATGGCAGAGGGCCGTCCGGAGCAGGCGTCACCGCTGCTCGAAGAGGCACTCACTCTCTTCAGAGGGCGGCCACTTCAGGGGTTCGACGATCTCGGATTCGCCGCCGACGAGGCGCGACTCCACGATCGGTTGGAAGAGGTAAGGATCTCGATCGAAGAGGACTTGGCCGAAGTCGAGCTCGAGCTGGGGCGCCACACTTCCGCTGCCGACCGGCTCGGCCGCCTGGTGGCCGAGAATCCACTACGCGAGCGGCTCGTCGCCGCCCTGATGACAGCCCTCTACCGGGGTGGCCGACACGCCGAAGCCCTCGCTGTCTATCGACGGCATGCTCGACTGCTCGGCGAGGAGCTTGGCCTCGAACCGACCCCTCAGCTCGCCGAGCTCGAAGAGCGGATCCTGGTCCATGACCAGGCACTGATCCCAGGTGGCACTTCGACCTCCGCCGGCGATGAGTTGACGAGCGCACTGATTCATCCGGTGATGTCC
>JALDXM010000241.1:0-4259 GCA_032155085.1 Actinomycetota bacterium
GTTACATACTGCGTCGCATCCTGGTGGCGATACCCGTGCTGATCGGGGTCCTGATCATCGTGTTCCTGCTCGTCCGACTCCTCCCCGGTGAGCCTTGCACCGCGCTGCTCGGGGAGCGGGCGACCGCGGAGGCATGTGAGCGGTTCAACGAGGCCAACGGGTTGGACGAACCGATCTACGTCCAGCTCGTCCTCTACTTCCAGAACGTTCTGACCGGGGACTTCGGCGAGTCGATCCGATTCTCCCGCCCGGTGAGTCAGATAATCATCGAGCGTCTGCCTGTGACCCTCGAACTGACGATCGCATCGTTGTCGCTGGCCGTGATCGTTGGGATCCCCCTCGGAGTCATGGCGGCGCGGCGTCACAACTCGACTGCAGACGTGGCAGCGATGGCTTTCGCCAATGTCGGGGTGTCGATGCCGATCTTCTGGCTGGGTCTGTTGTTGGCGTATTTCTTCGCGGTGGTCCTGTTGGGAACACCTTTCGCCTTGCCTCCAAGCGGATCGCTCAGCCCTGGGACACGGCCCCTTCCCTTCTATGAGGTATGGGGCTGGGAGATCTCACCGGAGGGCTTTGGCGGGACCATCGCCGAGTTCATCTCGTACATGACCGTGACAAATGCCTTCATCAGCTTCCAATGGGCGATCTTCTGGGACGGCGTCAAACATCTGATCCTCCCTGCGGTCACGCTCGCCACCATCCCGATGGCCATCATCGCCCGCATGACCCGGTCATCGCTCCTCGACGTCCTTGGGCGCGACTACATCCGAACCGCACGGGCCAAAGGTGCGTTCGAGCGGAAGGTCGTCCGTCAGCACGCTCTGCGCAATGCGATGCTCCCTGTGGTGACGATCATCGGGCTGCAGCTCGGGCTTCTGCTCGGAGGGGCGGTTCTCACCGAGACAGTGTTCGGGCTGGCCGGTGTCGGCACCGCCCTCTTCGATGCGATCACAGCGCGCGACTTTCCCATCATCCAGGGGTTCACGCTGGTGATCGCCGCGACCTATGTGATCGTGAACCTGGCGGTCGACGTGTCATACGGTTATCTGGACCCGAGAGTGAGGCTGGAATGACCCTTGGTGAAGCCGAGATGAGCTTTCGGCCCGACGTGGCCGTCCCCGATCCCGAATCTCTCCTTGCTCAGCCGGGCTCGGTGTGGCGAATCGCCCTACGACGATTCTTCCAGCGCAAAGTCGGAATCGTCGGGCTGATCCTCGTCTCGTTCATGATCCTGGTGGCGATCTTCGCCCCACTCATCGCACCGTATGACCCTTATGAGAACTTCATCGGCCAGGAGGGGGCAGAGCGTTGGGCGCCACCCTGCATCAACGCGTTTGGGTGTGAGGGCACCCAGCACATCTTTGGCCTCGACGGCAACGTCCGAGATTTCTTCAGTCGGGTGGTGTACGCAGCCCGCGTCAGTCTCCCCCTGGGGTTCACAACCGTGCTCGTGATCATCGTGATCGGGACCGTGATAGGTGCGATCGCAGGGTATGTCGGCGGTTGGAGTGACAACGTAGTGATGCGGATCATGGACGTCGTGCTCGGCTTCCCATCTCTGATCCTCGCAATCGCCATCGTCTATGTGCTCGGGCCCGGGTTGCGCAATGCTCTTCTCGCCATCGCCATCGTGACCATCCCGCAGTACGCGCGGGTCATGCGCGCCTCGGTGCTCTCGATCAAGGAAGTGGACTATGTGTCAGCCTCCCGTGCGCTCGGAGCCTCGCCGTGGAAGGTGCTGGTGACCAGAGTGGTCCCCAACGCCCTCACCCCGCTTGTCGTGCTGGGCACTCTCGGAGTGGCGACGGTGATACTGGAGGCCGCGGCCTTGGGGTTCCTGGGCCTGGGCGCAGTGCCGCCCACGCCGGAATGGGGCTCGATGCTCGCTGAGGAGAGGGACCGAATATTCACCGCCCCCCATCTGATGATCTTTCCCGGCCTGGCGATCATGATCACGGTTCTGGGCTTCAACCTCATGGGTGACGGCCTGCGAGACGCTCTCGACCCAACACTCAACAAGTGAGCGCGGCCCGCCCTCTCCCCGAGAGCGCGATCGACACCGACGCACCGCTTCCTGTGCCGGTGGGAGAGCGACTCCTCGAGGTACGCGGGCTCAAGACCCATTTCGACACCCGGCAGGGAGTGGTAAAGGCGGTGGATGGCGCCGACTTCTATGTCAATCGCGGTGAGGTGCTCGGCCTCGTCGGCGAGTCTGGGTGCGGAAAGTCTGTGACCTCATTGTCGATCATGGGTCTCGTGCCGAAACCAGGCGAGGTCGTAGGAGGTGAGATCCTCTTCGCCGGCAAGAACATCGCGGCGATGAAGGCAAGCGAAGTGCGAGACCTTCGAGGTGAGCACATCTCGATGATCTTCCAACAGCCCAGCTCGGCGTTGAACCCGGTGTATCGAGCCGGTGCTCAGATCAAGGAGGTGTTCGAGCTGCACCGGGATTGGAGCTCCGAGGTAGAGGAGGAGAAGGTCATCGAGATGCTGGCCAAGGTCGGGATCCCCGACCCGAAACGGCGGGCGTCCGCCTATCCGCACGAGCTTTCCGGCGGAATGGCTCAAAGGGTGATGATCGCCATGGCACTTGCCTGTGAGCCGGAGCTCCTCATCGCCGACGAGCCGACGACGGCTCTCGATGTGACGATCCAGGCGCAAATCCTCGACCTCATACGCGACCTGCAGCAGAAGTCCAAGACCGCTGTGATCCTGATCACCCACGATCTCGGCATCGTCGCTGAGATGGCCGATCGCGTAGCCGTCATGTACGCCGGCGAGATCGTCGAAGAAGCGGATGTGCGCACCATCTTCCGCAACCCACTGCATCCCTACACGAAGGGGCTGATCGGGTCGATTCCTGTGCTCGGTGCCCTGCGGGACCGTCTCGAGGTCATCCCCGGTGTGGTGCCTTCGATGATCGACCTGCCGGCAGGCTGCAGGTTCGCCCCACGTTGCGGTCCGAGGGTTGAGCATGGCCTCCAGATCTGCACCCAGCAGGAGCCCGACCTGCGCGAGGTCGAGGAAGGGCACAAAGCGAGATGCTGGCTCTACTTCGGGCCTGAGAAGGTGGTCGACGTCGGTGGCTGAGACCCTGGTCGAGATCCGTGACCTGGTGAAGGAGTTCCCGGTGCGCGGCGGCATCCTGCAACGTCAGGTAGCCACGGTGAGGGCGGTAGACGGGGTCGACCTGGACATCATCAAAGCCGAGACACTGGGCCTCGTCGGCGAGTCAGGCTGTGGCAAGACCACCCTGGGAAGGATGCTCACCCGGCTTCTGGAGCCCACGTCGGGGACAATCCGCTTCGACGGCGAGGATGTCACGCATCTCTCCGGGAACGACCTCAAGCCGTTTCGACGGCGAGTGCAGATCATCTTCCAGGACCCGTACGGCTCGCTGGACCCCCGCTCCCAGGTTGGCCCGGCCATAGCCGAGGGTCTTCGCCTCCACGGAATCGGGGACAAAGACCAGCAACAGGAACAAGTCAAGGAGATGCTCCAACTGGTCGGGCTGCGTGCTTCCCATGCCAGTCGGTACCCGCATGAGTTCTCCGGTGGGCAGCGCCAGCGGATCGGCATCGCCCGCGCCCTGATCCTCAAGCCGGATCTGGTTGTGGCGGACGAGCCGGTGTCGGCACTCGACGTGTCGGTTCAGGCCCAGGTCCTCAATCTCCTCACCGAGCTCCAGGAGGAGCTGAACCTGACCCTCTTGTTCGTTGCCCACAACCTCGCCGTGGTAGAGCACATCTCAGACCGTGTCGCGGTCATGTACCTGGGCAGGGTCGTCGAGATCACGGATCGAGACACCCTCTACAGGAACCCACTACATCCGTACACCGAGGCGCTCCTTTCGGCTATTCCAATCGCCGACCCGGACCGACCCCGGAACCGGCGGATCCTCCAGGGCGAGATCCCGTCGCCTCTCGATCCTCCGCCGGGTTGTCATTTCCACCCGCGGTGCCCCATCGCCCGAGAGGGCCTCTGTGACGTCCAGGACCCACGGCTGATGGACTCGGCCCAGGGGCCCGCACACCAGGCCGCCTGCTGGCTGCGAGCCGGTGACCTCGCCATCGCACCCGCCTAGGCGGCGAACCCAGGGTTCCCAGCATCGCTGAGCGAGGTCAGGCGCCCTGAGTTCGAGGTCAGCTAGCTGTTGAGGATCACTACCGGGCACGGGGCCAGCCTGGTGAGATATTCGACCCGCGGCCCCAGATGAAGATGGCTGGTCCCCGCCCGGACGCTGGTGCCGAGGACAAGGA
>JALDXM010000242.1:0-4253 GCA_032155085.1 Actinomycetota bacterium
AACCCCCGATTCGATCCAACGCCTTGGTCAGCTTGTTGGGGATGATGGAGCGTGTGACCCCGAGGACCTCCCGGATCAAGGCGAGAACGTCGCCGGGACCGTCCCAATGCTCCTGTACCACCTCGGGGCCGGCCCGTTCGATCAGGGAGTCGATGGCGAGGAGGACGAAGATGACGTCGTCAGCCCACCCGAGGACCGGGATGAACTCGGGCACCAGATCGATAGGGCTCGCGACGTAAGCGGCGGCGAGGCCCAGGGCGACCTTCGACCTTCGTGGCACCCGCGGGTCCTTCAGGAGACGGCCGACGAGCTTGACCAAATTGGGCAGCATCAGCACCGCATCTTTGGCCATCTGCCGTGCCTGAAGCGAGGTTCCCTCAGGGGGCAGCACGTCGTCTGGTTTTACCCGATGTGGGTCCTGGCTCATTCCACCTCGATCCTGGTCCTGGCGCTCTCAGGAGATTCTGCCTCGGGCTCGTCCTTATCGCCGATCCTGCTCATCTCCTCGAACACAGCCTCCACGGCCTTGAGACCTTCGATCACCGCCTGAATGAGGTGATATCCCGCCCGGCGGCCGGCCCTGCCGAGCGCCTGCATGGCATCGGACCGGTCGCTCATGACCTCGCGTCCGGGTCGGAGAAGGAGACTCTGAGCGTGCCCTCATCGAGCCGGGCCCTGGTCACCTCGCGCCGATGCAGTGCATCGGGGAGGATGAAGGAGCGGCGATAAGGCCCGACCTGGATATAGATCTCGTGCCCGTGGCGATAGACATCGAGATCTGACTTGTCGACGAAGGGGATGTCGACCTCCATCGCCACACCACCGTCGTCGTCGAGGATCCGGAATGGATGGGTCGCCGAAAAATCGAAGATCGGGTCGAGGTTGCCATAGAGCTCGCCGGCCATGTAGCGAAGACGATCGACGCCGACCATTTCATCGTCGAAGAGACGAAGACGGAGCCGTGGCACCTCGACGAAGGCATCCTCGACGGTATCTAGATGCCCCTTCTGGATTGCCCGCCACCGCTCGAAGTAGGGGTCCGCCACCTCTTCGGGAAGCACCCGATTGATGACGACGCCGTCCACGCCATATCCGAACAAGCCGAGGTAGCTATAGGTGCGTCGAGCTTCGTCGATCACCATCTTCTCCGGATTGACCACCAAGCGGGCCGATGTGACCGCAGGATCGGACATCAGCTCCTTTACCCCTTCGATCGACTCGAAAATCGACTGAGCCGTGGTGAAGACCTCATCCTGTGGCAACGGGAGATCGGTGAGCCGGCTCAGGATGGGCCGAGCTGCCTTCATCAGGCGGCGCTCTGTGGGCATGACCTTCTCGAAGTACCAGCTGAGCACTTCGGGCAGGGAAAGAAGGCGGAGTGTCTCCGCGGTCGGGGCACAGTCGACGACGATTACGTCGTATGCGCCGGAACGAGCGTGACGATTGACTTCGAGGAGTGCGAAGAGCTCGTCCATCCCCGGGAACACGAGGAACTCCTCGGCCTCGATGCCTCCGGCACCGCCCCAGTCGAGAACATCCATCAGCTGACGGCGTATCGAGCCCCAGTAGCGATCCAACTGTCTCTGGGTGTCGATCTGTTGGCCATCGAGGTTCCCGACGACCTGTCCAGGGTCTGAGCCCAGCGCAACCCCGAGGGCGTCGGATAGCGAGTGGGCGGGGTCGGTCGAAGTGACCAGTGTGCGATGACCGGCGTCGGCGGCCCTCAAGGCCGTGCAGGCCGCCACGGTGGTCTTGCCCACGCCGCCCTTCCCGGTGACGAGGACGATTCTCATTCAGGGGCTCCCGGTGACCCTTCGGCGCAGCCCGCGCAGGGCTGTGGTGACGATCTGCTTCTCGGCCTGACGACGGATGAAGCCCGGGATGGTGAAGTTGGGCTCGACCGTCAGGGCATAGACCACCTCGGTGGCCCCATCGACCGGGTTGAAGGTGTATGAGCCCTCGAGCATCTTCACATCGGTCGAGTCGTCCTCGGCGATCCAGCTCAGGCTGTTGGGCCGGTCATGTGTGTAGCGAAGGACGTACTCGATCTCTTTGACGAAGCCCGCCAGGACGAACCGGGCCCGATGGACCATCCCGTCCGGAGTCGTCTCGAGAACCTCGACCTCCTTGACCCCGGTTGCCCACTCCGGGTATGAGGCGATGTCGGCCGCAACGTCGTAAAGGGCCTCAGCCGGCGCGTCGATCTCCAGCGTCTGAAAGGTTCCTTCGGTCATGGTCGGCCGCGCGAGATTAGCCGTGCCACGAATCTCCGAGATCGGCCGGGTCGAGGCGCAGAGCGCGCTCGGTGGCACGGAAATAGCCGACATTCCTGCAACGGGTTGGCCCCACACGCCAGGAGCTTGCCTGGGGCTGGTGGACATCTCCGAAGAGATGGAGATGAGGGCGGCTGGACCGGATGAAGTCGACCAGCGGCGCCGACCCCCGCTCGGCCCTCCCGGTGACGACGTCCGTCTGCAGCGGGTCGATTGCCGGAGCCACATGGGTGCAGAGCACATCGATCTCGCCCAGCCCATCCAGAAGCTCGGCCATCGACTCGTCCGACACCTCACCTTCGGCCTGGAGCGGGGTCGCCGCCCCTCCACCCACGAAGCCGAAGCGAATGCCGTCGATCTCTCTCACCTGACCATGCACGTACTCGTAACCCTCGGGCAGCGACTCCTCCAGCAGCCGGGGGCGATCCACATTCCCGTGGATGACATATCCATGCCCTCCTTCGAGCACCTCCGACACCCTGGCATACTGGGCTCCGAGCGCCTCGCCGATCGCCTCCCTCACCTCATCGATCCGGTCACCGACTGTCTCCAGCCAAAGGCCCCTCATCCGCTGATAGTCACCGCTCCCTCGGGCCGACGCGGATGCCCTGGCGAATTCCATGCCCAGCACCTCCGCCACCGCACCCTCACCGGTCCGATAGTCGGTCAGGTTGACCAGATCACCCAGGATCAGCAGGGTTTCCCCACTGGCCACCACCCGGCGAAGTGGCTCCAGGGCGAAATGGATGTCAGACAGGACCAGCATCAGACTCCCTGTCCCTGGACGCGTACCAGGCCCACAGCGCCCCGATCGCTGCCCCCACGATCGCCACGCCCAGAGCTGCAGGCCAATCCAGGTCGAGGGTCGAGAACTCGGCCGAAATCCCGGCCATGCCGAAGCCGACCAACCCACCGATCGCAGCCCGCCCTCCACGACCGATCTGGCGTCCCGGGTCTCGATCTTCCCTGCCGACGTTCTCGGCGAACGTCCCGCCGAGGATCACGACGATGAGACCGATCACGCCAAAGACGAGGGCGATCGAATAGAACTTCACCATGTGGCGGCGAGCGTAACCCCCGCCCCGCTTTCGTTCGGAGTGTTCAACCGGCCCGTCGCTCGGTGGGAATGAGACGGAGCCGGGGCACCAGGCCCTCACCGGCCAGGTTGGCCAATGCCGCTACCTCGGACTCGTCGAGATCCACCGGGCCGTCCGACAGCAGGAATGTGACGACGCAGTCATCACAGGCACTCGTGCCCTGCATCGCACACTGCTCGCAATCGATCAGCATCTCGTACCTCCTTGGTGACGAAGGTACGAGATGCCTGTGACAGAAAGTCAGCCCTGGACGAAGCCGTTCGTTGTCAGCCACTCCCCGGCGATCAGGGCAGGATCCTCCTGATCGATGTCGGCCCTGGCGTTCATCTCGGTCAGGTCCTCCGTCGTCAAGGCCTCCGAGTACGAGTCCAGCAGCGCAACGAGCTCGTCGCCGTAGGCGTCGACCACCTCGGTCCGGATCGCAGGGACGATGTTCTCGGCCGGGTTCAGGCCCATGTCGTCCTCGAGCGATACCCAGCCGTTGGCCGAGATGACGCCTGAAGTGGTGAACAACAGGCCAACCTCGATGTCGCCACCTTCCAGGGCGGCGACCGTGATCGGTCCACCGACGTCCAATGGGACGAACTCGGCAAACTCCAGCCCGTAGACCTCCTGGAGCCCTTGGAGGCACAGGGGGCGGTCCGGGCACTCGGGCGGCCCACCGAACCTCATCTCACCCGCAACAGGTTGGAGATCGGACACCTTCTCCAGGCCGAACTCCTCGGCCGTTTCACCAGTGACCACATAGGCGTTCTTGTCCTGGGCCGGGCTGAAGGCGAGCAATGTGACCCCAAGCTCCTCCCACGCCGCCTTGGCCGCCTCCCAGGTTGCCTGTTCATCAGCCGATGCCTCGACCTCGAGAAATCCGGCCACTGTGCCGGTG
>JALDXM010000243.1:0-4246 GCA_032155085.1 Actinomycetota bacterium
GGGGGTTGCTCGCCAGTGCTTCTGCATGCACTGGCGGAGGCCGGATGAGGGCTTTGATGACAAACGTGACAATCGAGACCGATTCGCCGACCGCGCCGCGATAGGCAGGCCACCGGGGCTCATCGGCTATGTCGACTCAGACGAGGCCACCGACGACCCGGTGGGATGGGTCCAGGTCGGGCCGCGACAGGAGTTCCCGACTCTCGGACGGTCAAGGCTCCTGGCACGACCAGACGACATCGACGTGTGGTCGATCAACTGCTTCGTGGTGAGGGCTGGTCATCGCAAGCGCGGCGTTGGGGCTGGACTCGCGTCTGCAGCGATCGAGTTCGCCAAGGCCGAAGGTGCCGAGGTCATCGAGGCCTATCCGGTGGATGGGAGCCGGAGCACTGCGGTCGATTACTACACGGGGACCATGAGCATGTTCGCCGAGCACGGATTCGTCGAGGTGATCCGACGCAACGAGACGAGACCAATCGTCCGTCTGACTGTGTGAGAAATACCGAGATGTAGCCGGGCGAGCTCGGTCACATCTCGAATCCGGCCACCGACTCCAGGGCAGAGCTAGCTTCGCCGCGTCGCTTGGCGAGGGCACGAAACAACAGCCCGGCGATCACGATGGCAGCGATGGTCACCACCATGAGGATCGTGGCCAACGCATTCAGGGACGGAGGCGGGGCCAGCCTCGCTCCCGAATACAGCTGGACCGGAATCGTGATGCTGTCTGCTCCCGCGACGAGGAACTGGCTGATGACGAAGTCATCGATCGAGATGGCGAACACGATCGCGAAGCTGGCCAGGAGGGCCGGGGCCAACAACGGGAGGAGGACCCGTCGCATCGCCTGGAATTGCGAGGCGCCGAGGTCCATTGCAGCCTCCTCATAGTCCCTCCCGATGGCGAAAAGACGACCGCGGACGATGATCACCACGAAAGAGATCGAGAACGTCACGTGCCCCAGGAACTGGGCCCAGGTGCCGAAGGGGACGAAGTCATAGAGGTTGTCGAAGACCAGGAACAGCGCCACACCCATCACGATCTCGGGGGTGACGAGGGGGAACAGCATGAGGAAGTTAGAGGACTTGGCCAGCAAGCCACGCCATCTGGCCAGGCCGATGGCAAGAGCCACCCCGAGGGGAGTGGCCACCAGCATGGTCAGGATGGCGAGCTTCAGGCTCTGAACCAGCGCCGAGAGGAGCGTCGGGTCATAGAGCACCGACTCGGCGGCCTCGGGTGTGCCGACGTACCAGCGGGTGGAAAAACCTTGCCACGTGGAGCGAGACCGGCCGGCATTGAACGAGAACATCACCGCTATCCCCACCGGGATGATCGACCAAAGGACATACATCGCGGTGACCAGCGGCAGGAACCGTGGTTTCCCCCATGGATTGCGCAGGAACGAGCCGCTGCGGGACGTCATTCCCGACCCTCCCTGGTCGCCCGGTTTATCGAGATCAGGTAATAGGCCATGAGCCCGGCGACGAAGATCATCAGGATGATGGTCAACGCCGCCCCGAGCGCTCCCTGCGAGGTGGTCTGGTTGATGAACTGGTCGATGGTGTTTCCGTACATCGTGGTTCGGGGTGAGCCGGATAACAGGTTGGGGGTGTAGAAGTCGCCGAACATGGGGAGCATGATGATCACCAGGCCCCCCAGCACCCCGTTCCGGGACAAGGGCCAGGTGACCCTCCAGAATGTCTGGAGCCCGTTGGCCCCCAGATCACGTGAGGCTTCCAGAGTGGCATTGTCGATCCGATCCAGGGCCCGTAGACGAGACCCAGGATCACGACGAGGTGGCTTCCCGCCAGCCAATCGGGCGGGGTGAACTCGATGGAGAACCATCCCGCGATGGTGGTGAGCCAGCGGTTGATCTGACCGTCCGGGCTCAGCAGGTTGACCCAGGACATCATCCGCATCAGGTAGTTGATCCAGAACGGGGCCAGGATCAGCAACAGCCAAACCCACCGCCAGCGCCCGGCCTTGCGGGACACGAAATAAGCCACCGGATAGCCGATCGCCACGCACAGCAAAGAGGCGATGAACACATATCCAATCGTGCGCAAGGCGATGACTCCCAGCTGGCCGCCGAAGAGATCGGAGAACGCCTGGGCGAACACTGATGGATCCCAGTAGATCGGGTTCCATTCCGGGACCACCCTTTGCAGGATCGGGTCCAGGTAACCCATGGCCACCGCGAAGATCGCGTAGAAGGGGACCAGGAATAGGAGGGTCAGCCAAAGGACGCCTGGGGCGGCGAAGCTGGGCCACACCCATCGTCTGCTGCCGACTGTGTCGTACTCGGCGCCCGACGCCAGGTTGGTGGGCACTTAGTGGCCCGTCGCAGAAGTACTGGTGGTGTCTCTCTGGCCAGATGACGCCGATGCCTCGGAGACACGCTCACCCTATTTCTCCGGCAGACCACTAGCGCTACCTCAGCGCCTCATCCACCCGACTTGGCCCTGGTCCACTGCTCACTCCACAGGGTCTCGGTCTCCGCATCCAGCGGACCTTGCACCCAGGCCGTTTCCACTTCGAAGTCCTCAGGTGTGACCAACGCAGCTGCCAGGTAGTCCTGCGCGTACTCGTTCTCGATGAGGAACTCGGGGGTGAACTCGGTCTGCGGTGGTTGGTAACCGACATACTCGAAGTTGGTCAGCGAGTTGCCCGAGTCCAGCATGAAGTTGAGGAACTGGTGGGCCAGCACCGGGTGCTCCGCTCCCTTGGGGATGGCCATGGTGTCGTTCGATATCGGGCCATTGACCGCAGACCCTTCGGACTTGGCCGGCCACAGGTAGCGAGCGACGGTCATGTCCGCTCCTTCCGGCCAGTAATACTGCGAGTTCACCACATCTCCGGACCAGGCGTGATGCAACCCAAATCGGCCCTCCGGGATCCCGGAATAGGCGCCATCGATGGTGTAACGGACATTCATCAGCTCTATGAGCTCCACCAGAGAGTCCCCGGCGGCAGTGAGCTCAGCCTCAGTCGCCTGGGATGGATCCCCAACGCCGTTGCGGAACAAGGCCATGGCGATGGTGTCGGTGAAAGAGTCGTAGAGGCCCATAGTGCCTGCGTACTTCGGGTTCCAGAAGACATCCCACGGGTTTTCCTGACCCTCGATGTCCTCGCTGTCGACCATGTCGATGCGCCACCCGATCCCGGTGGTGTAGGTCACGTAGGGGACCGTGTATCTCGATCCCTGGTCGTAGTAGGGATCGGCCAGCTGAGGCCAGATATTGGCATCGAGGTTGGGCAGATAGTCGTGGTTGAGCGGCTGGATGAGAGAAGCGGCAACGGCCACCGGGACTCGCTGAGAGGTGGGGAACCAGACGTCATAGCTCACCTCACCGGATGACAGGGCGGCGAGGGCGGCTTCCTCGTTGAAGAAGGTGGCAACTTCGATCTCGACACCCAATGCCTCGGAGGCAGCCGGGATGGTCTCCGGGTTGATGTAATCCTCCCAGTTGTACAGCCGCAGCGGGCCTTCCTCAGGCTCCAAGCCAGACTCGATCGCCTGGTTGTCATCGAAGAGCGGCTGCTGCACCGGGCTTCCCGGGGTGCCGATCGCCAGATCGGCGCTTCCCTGACCCTCACGATCGGCACACGCAGCGAGGAGGCTGGGGAGGGCCGGAAGGGCGACTCCAAGGATGACCGCCCGCTGGAGGAAATCCCGTCTGGTGTAGACCCTCTTTAGATGCTGTGGGTTCCAGTTCTCTCGGGGGTGATAAGCCACTTGTTTCCTCCTCGGAGATCCGGGTCAGGACACTAAACCGTCATTCAGGGTTCGTGTCGGTCAAACGCGGGTCTTCAATGCCATCTCCACGAAGCCCATGGCGAGCTTCTCCATTCGGGCGGCGTCGACTGTCGGGTCTCTCAGCATCACCTCGATGGCCAGTCCGTCGAGCAAGGCGGCCAGCTGGATCGAGAAGTCGGCCGAATTCACGTCCGCGAACTCGCCGGCCGCAATCCCTTCCTCGACGATGGCTGCGATCTGGGCCCGCCATGCCTCGTCCAGCCGGGCGCGGGCGGCAGCGAGGGTCGGGTCATGACGTGACATCTCCCAGGCGGCCGGCCACAACACCCAGCCGTCGGCGTCCCCATTGGCCCGTGGGGGCTTGGGACAACTGGCCTCGATCAAGATCGCGAGCTTGGCGATAGCCGAGCCCGCGGTGTCGAGCTCACCCTTCACCGTGTCGTGGAACACCTGATCCTGATAGACGAGTGCCTCGGCGACCAGCGCTGCTTTCG
>JALDXM010000244.1:0-4244 GCA_032155085.1 Actinomycetota bacterium
GCGATCACCAACTCGGCCGACGAGGCGAGCAAGGCGTTGGTGTGGAGAGCGACCTTGTAGATCTCCTCGGACTTCCCGGCGAGGGAAGCCATCAAGTGCTCCACCATCGCCCCCAGGTGACCCTGGAGGTCGTCGAGCATCGTCCCGAGGCGCTCACGCTGCGTCGCGATCGGGTCACCGTCGGCACCACCCTTGACGAACTCGGTGATCTCGGCGGCGAGGGCGGCGACTGTGGCTCCCTGATCGCGAGCGATCTTTCTGAAGAAGAAATCGAGCGCCTGGATGCCGGTGGTGCCTTCGTAGATGGTGTCGATCTTGGTGTCCCTTATGTACTGCTCCAGCGGGTAGTCCTGGGTGAACCCGGAGCCCCCGAAGACCTGCAAGGCATCGGCCAGCTGCTCGTAGGCCTTCTCAGAGGAGTAGCCCTTGACCAGGGGCAGCAGGAGATCTGACCTCCGCTCCCAACGATCGTCGTCAGGATGCAACCGAGCCTGGTCCTGCACCCACGCCGTGTACATGACCAGTGCCCGCAGACCCTCCGAGTACGTCTTGAGGTTCATCAGCATCCGGCGCACGTCCGGGTGGTCGATGATCGGGACCCGGGGCGCCGTCTTGTCGCCCGCCTGAGTGAGGTCGGCACCCTGGCGACGCTCCTTGGCGTACTCCAGGGCGTTGAGGTACCCGGTGCTGAGGGTCCCCATCGACTTGGTGCCGATCATCATCCGTGCGCCCTCGATGACCCGGAACATCTGACGGATGCCGTCGTGCTTGTCGCCGACCAGCCATCCGATGGCGGGCTCGTCGGCGCCAAAGGTCATCTCACATGTCGTCGAGCCCTTGAGACCCATCTTCTTCTCGATGTTGGTTGCGAACACCCCGTTGCGAGCACCGAGAGACCCGTCCTCGTTCACGTGGTACTTCGGCACGACGAACAGTGAGAGCCCCTTGGTGCCGGGACCGGCCCCTTCGGGGCGGGCAAGGACGAGATGGATGATGTTCTCCGAGGCGTCGTGCTCGCCGCCGGTGATGAACCGCTTCACGCCTTCGATGTGCCAGGTCCCGTCACCCATGTCGATGGCTTTGGTCGTCGCCGAGCCCACATCGGAGCCGGCGTCAGGCTCTGTGAGGATCATCGATCCCGACCACTGCTTGTCCAGCCAGAGCCGGGCGAGCTCTTTCTGGGCTTCGTTGCCCTCTTCGAACAGAACCGTTGCGAACAGCGCGCCCCCCGAGTACCAGGACACGGTGGTGTTGGCGGCGAGCTGCATCTCCTGGCTGGCCCACCCCAGACTGGGGGGGACCGGCATGCCGCCCATTTCGGCCGGAACGGCAAGCCGGTCCCAGCCACCCTCCTTGTAGGCGGCAACACCTGCTTTGACCGAGTCGGGGAGGTGGACCTCGCCATCGACCAGCTCGAGCGGGATCCGGTCTTGATCGACGTAGGAGGCGGCGAAGTCCTCGCGGGCGAGACGCTCGATCTCCTTCAGGATGTCACGGGCCGTCGACTCGTCCAGGTCAGGCCAGGGACCGGAACCGATGTAGTCCTGGATCCGGTTGACCTCGAACAGGTTGAACTCGAGGTCTCGGAGATTCGACCGATAGTGACTCGCCATATCCCCTTCCTGACTCTTTGAGTAATCACTCTAATTTGAATCAACACTCAAAGAAAGGGGTTCCGCCGCGAGTGACTCCAGCGGTCTACCGTCTCCCCCGATGCGGTACAAGGCCGGGTTGGAAACCCGCGAGCGAATCCTGGCGGCGACCCGGTCTCTGGTCGCACAGAACGGTCTCGACGGGACCACCATCAAGGCGATCTGTGAGCAGGCCGGCGTCCTGCCGGGCTCGTTCTACAACCTGTTCACCTCGAAGGAGCAGGCCATCCTCACCGTCGTCCGCGAGGCGATCGACGCCGTCGACCCGGATCCCGATCACCACGGGACCGACACGCTCGAAGACCTCGTCTCTGCCTATGTCCGTTTTCTCGAGGAGTCACCCGAACTGTCCCGGGTGTACATCCGCATCGGTGTGTCCGGCGCAGGGTCCAACCCCGAGCTCACCGGGCGAATGGTCCGCCACCACAAGGAGAGGGTCGGCCGCTTTGCCGCCGCCATGAGGCGCCAGAGCCCCGAGCTCTCCGACTCCCTGGCCGAGCGCCGGGCTGAGACCCTGGTCCTGGCCTTGAACGGGATCGCCTTGCACCGAATCATCGATCCCGGGTTCGACGTTGCCTGGCATGCCCGGGTGCTGCTCGACGACGCAGCTGCCGTTTCTTGACCCTGGCCGACGACCGATAACCTCCGACGATGGATCTGGCGGTTCAGACCAGGGGAAACTGGGACCACGTGCTGGAGGCCGCCCGCTGGGCGGAGGAGCGCGGGCTCGCCGCCTTCGCCATGCCCGACCACTTCCTGGTGAGGGGCGACGACACCGAGGAGCCGGCCTACGACCACCTGGTGCACCTTGCTGCGTTGGCCCATGAGACAAGCCGCATCGAGCTGGTGTCGCTGGTCTCCCCTGTCACCTTCCGTCATCCAGCCGTCTATCTGAAGACGGGTGCGACGATCGATGATGTCTCGGCGGGTCGTTTCACGATGGGGATCGGGACAGGATGGCTCGACGAGGAGTTCAGTGTCTTCGGCATCCCCTACCCCGACCTGACCACCCGGTTCGAGATGGTCGAGGAATGTCTGGCCTATTTGCAGGCCGCTCTTTCCGGCAGTGCCCAGGGTTTCGAAGGGCAGCATTACCGGCTCGATGCGTTCACGCCACAACCACAGCCAAAGGGCTTGAGACTGCTCGTAGGTGGAACCGGCGACAAGAAGACCCCATCCCTCGCCGGCCGCTTCGCCGACGAGTACAACATCTATGCCTGTCTTCCCGACGAGTTCGTCGCCAAACGCGAGCTCGCTGAGAAGAGCGCTGCCGAGGTCGGACGAGACCCCGGCTCGATCCTGTTCTCCTCGGTCTCGCCCGGGATCGCCGCCAAGAAGGAGTCCGACTACCGCCGTCTCCTCGAGACGCATGCCGAGCGGTTCCGATCCACACCGGAGCGCATCGAGACCATCTACCAGGAACGGGGATACCCGCACGGCTCGGGTTCGCAATCCGCCGAGATGCTGGCAGCCCTCGAAGAGGTGGGCTGCCAGCGCTACTACCCCCAGCTGCTCCTCGGGAACCTCGAGGACTTCGACCTCGTCCTCGACGCCTACCAACCCTGACCATGCCACGCGTCGCCATTCTCGGAACCGGGCTCATCGGCGCTTCCGTCGGCCTTGCCCTGAAAGAGCAAGGCTGGGACTCGATCGGCTGGGACCCCTCGCCCGACGCCATCGAGACGGCTGTGGACCGTGGTGCGGCGGAGGCCGCCGCCTCTGTTTCCGAAGCGGTTGCCGGGGCGGACCTGGTGGTCCTATCCGGGCCCCTGCATGCCAACCTGGCCACCCTGGCCACCCTGGAGACGGATGCGCTGGTAACGGATGTCACCAGCGTCAAGGAGCCCATGGTGGGAGCCGCCCGGGACGGTGTCCGATTCGTGGGGGGCCACCCGATGGCAGGACGTGAGCACGCCGGCCCCGAAGCAGCCTCGGCGGCCATGTTCAGGGGGGCTCCATGGGTGATCTGTGACGATGGGGCGTCGGCGGAGGACGTGCAGAAGCTGAGCACGATCGTGAGATCGGCCGGCGCCAATTCGATCGTGATGTCCGCCCGGCGTCACGACGAAATCGTGGCCTCGGTCTCACACCTCCCCCAGCTGCTGGCCGTGGCCCTGGTCAACATCATCGCCGAGAACGTCGATGCCAATGGCCTCGTCTCCGGGAGCTTTCGCGACCTGACCAGGGTGGCATCGACCGAATCGTCCTGGTGGCCCGAGGTGCTGGCCTCGAATTCCGGCGCGGTCACCTCCGCCATCGACGAACTGGTCCAGGGTCTAGAAAACCTGCGGGCCCGTGTGATGGCCGGCGATCTGGAGGGACTGGCCGGTGAGCTGGACCGGGCCCGGGTGCGTCGCGGCTCGATGGCTCCCCCGGTCGCCCTGGTCGAGGTGATTCTCCAGGACCGACCCGGCGAGATAGCAGCGGTGGGCCATGCCTTGCAGACCAGCAAGGTGGACGTCCGGGACCTCCAGCTGCGACACGCGGTGCACGGTGGTGGTGGCATCCTCAGCCTGTCAGTTCGCCCAGGCGAAGCAGAGACCCTCAAGGCGGCCCTGGTCGACGAAGGTTTCACCATCGAGGTCGAGGAAG
>JALDXM010000245.1:0-4242 GCA_032155085.1 Actinomycetota bacterium
ACCGAGAACCCCACGATGTTCATCGAGAACCAGTTCGGGATTCAGAACCCGCACGACTTCCTCACACCACAGGAGTCGGCAGAGGTGATTCGACGTCATGTAAGCGACGGAATCGCCCTGGCCAAACAGTTCAAGATCCCTTCCGACGTGGCTACAGGGATCGTCAGCCATCACGGCGACGGGATCATGCGCTTCTTCTATGAAAAGGCCCGCGCCCAAGAAGGTGACCACGTCAACCCCAACGATTACCGCCATGTCGGGCACAAGCCGACCACTGCCGAGACCGCCATCGTGATGCTTTCCGACTCCCTCGAGGCAGCATGCCGGGCCAACTTCCAGACCGAGGAGCCCACCCCCGAAGCGATCGAGAAAGTGGTGAGCCGGGTCATCGACGAGAAGCTCAACGATGGGCAGCTGTCGGAGTCCCCGTTGACCCTTGCCGAGATGACCATGATCCGTTCGGCTTTCCTCGACTCGCTGGTCGGTCATTACCATCAGCGAATCGCTTACCCGAACTTCCCCGGATCCTGATGGACGACCCTCCGAGTCGAAAACCCGGCGCCGGCCAGTGAGCGTCTTCCTGGCCGACGAACAAGGCGAGCCTGTCGATCTGCTTCAGCTCCGGCATTTGGCCGAGTTGGTGCTTTCCGAAGAGGGTTATCCCGACGAGACCGAGGTGACGGTGCTACTCGTCAGCGATGACGAGATGGCCTCGTACAACGAGCGTTTTCTCGACCGTTCCGGGCCAACAGACGTGCTCGCCTTTCCCGTCGAGGAGCTGATGCCTGGCGTCGTGCCAGATCATGACCCCAACGGGCCACCGCTGGCGATTGGTGATGTCATCATCGCCCCTGCTTACGTTGGTCGTCAGGCCGAGGAGCATGGCAACGGCTTTTCGGACGAGATCGCCCTGATGGTCGCCCACGGCATCCTTCACCTGCTCGGCTACGACCATGTCGAGGACGACGACGCCGAGCTCATGGAGCGTCGGGAGGGGGAGCTGCTCGGCATGGTCGGCGTGGAGCGTCCATGACGGCTGTGATCTTGATAGTGGCTATCGCGGCGCTCGCACTCGGCGCATGGCTTCGACTCGCCGGATCCGCTCTGACCAAGGTCCCAAGGGCGGACGCATTGCGGGATGCCGCTGACGACGTGAAGGGCGCCAGGAAAGTGGCCAAGCTTCTCGAGGAGAGGGAGGACATAACTCCTGCGGTGGCGATGGCCGGCTCTGCGATGCTGCTGGTGGCAGCAACAACCGGAACTGTCCTCGTGGCCACTGGTCAGCCGGTGGGGACCGCCATCGGCTACGCAGCAATTGTCTTCCTGTTCGTGTTCCTGATCGGCGACCTGGTCCCGCGCCAGTTGGGGAGGCGACGGCCCCACAAGATTGCCTATCGCTCGGCCGGACTTCTCGAGATTGCCGTCGCGCTGGGCGGGTGGGCCACCGACCTGATCTCGGACACCAACGGCGAGGGTTCCGAGGCGGAGCAAGGGGAGCCCGAAGTGGACACCGAGCACGAGCGGGAGCTGATCGACTCGGTCCTCGACTTTGGTGACACCGTGGTGCGGGAGGTGATGACTCCCCGGCCGGACATGGTGACCGTTTCCGTGACAGCCTCGGTCGAAGAATTGATCCGCGTGGCCACCGAGGAGGGCTACTCCAGAATCCCGGTGACCAGCAACGGCGACGTCGTCGGGATGGTCATGGTCAAAGACCTACTACTCCCATTGCTGGGTGACGGTCGGCGACCCTCCTCAGTCGCGGAAGTGATGCGGCCGGTGGAATTCGTTCCGGAGACGAAGTTGGCCTCAGCTCTTCTCGGAGAGATGAGGGCCAATCACGAGCATCAGATGATCGTCGTCGACGAATACGGCGAGGTCGCCGGCCTGGTGACCATCGAGGACCTTCTCGAGGAGCTGGTTGGGGAGATAGCAGACGAGACCGACGAGGAGGAGACCTTCGTCTCGAGGAGGCAAGACGGCGGCTGGGACGTCGACGGTCGGCTGCCGGTCGACGAGCTGGCTCGTCTGACCGGGGTCGACGTGCCCGACGAGGACTGGGACACTGTTGCGGGACTCGTGATGGGGCTTGCCGAGCGAGTGCCCGAAGAGGGTGAGCAGTTCGACCACGGCCCGCTCCGCCTCACCGTCAGCCGGATGCAGGGCCGACGTGTCGCCGATGTGTCGGTGATGGTCACGGAGGCCGTGGACGCCGAATGAAGTCGGGGTTCGTGCCCGTCGTCGGACGGCCGAACGTCGGCAAGTCGACGCTCGTCAACGTGATGGTCGGCTCCAAGGTCACCATCACCTCCTCGCGGCCCCAGACAACGCGGAACGCGATCCGTGGGGTGGTCACTGATCAGGGTGACGACCCGGCGTTCCAGATCGTCCTCGTCGACACACCGGGACTGCACAAGCCTCGGAACGAGCTGGGTTCGAGGCTCAACACCCTGGTGTACGGGACACTCGCAGAGGCCGATGTGGTGCTGTTCACCATCGACGCCGCCATGCCGATTGGGCCGGGCGATCGTTTGATTGCCGAGCGTCTCCGGGAAGCCGGCTCGCAGGTGATCGTCGTCGTCAACAAGGTCGACAAGGCAGGCAAGGGCCAGGTGATCGAACAGCTCTCCAAGGCGGGGGAGTGGGACTTCACCGCCTATCTACCGGTCTCGGCAAAGCTGGAATCGGGTATTGACGTGCTCGTGACCGAGGTAGTCGCCCGGTTGCCTGAGGGGCCTGCCTACTACCCGCCGGGTGTCACCACCGATCAGCCAGAGGAACTGGTTGTCGCCGAGATCGTCCGCGAGAAGTTCCTCGACCGGCTGCGGGAGGAGCTGCCCCACTCACTCGTGGTGGCGGTCGAGGACCTCGAGCAGAGAGACAACGGCCTGATCGACATCGCTGCCGACGTGATCGTGGAGAGGAAGAGCCAGAAGGGAATCGTGATCGGGAAGGACGGGTCTCTGCTCCAGGCGGCGGGGACCGAGGCACGCAAGGACTTGGAGGCGTTGCTCGGCAACAGGGTCAACCTCAGGCTCCAGGTCAAGGTCGAGCCCGACTGGCAGCGTCGCCCTCAGTTGCTCGATCGTCTCGGCTTCGACAGCTAGACCAGCCCGTCGCAGAGATCGGCCAGGTCTAGGTCCTTGGGCGTCACCCCACCCTCGGAATGGGTGGAGAGGGTGAGGGTGACCTTGTTCCAGCGGATGTCGATGTCCGGATGATGGTCGGCCTTTTCAGCCGCCAGAGCCACCCTGGTGACAAAACCCATCGACTCGTTGAAGTCACCAAACTCGTAGACACGGGTGACGGCATCGCCTTCCCGGGACCATTCGGGATGCCCTTCGACAAACGCCTCGATCTCGGATTCTGATACGAGCGCCATATGTACAACGTACACGTGGAACGGGGTCTCGGGTCCTACCCTGAGCCTTCATGGCCCTGCGACACGACCAGGGGATCGTCCTGCGCAGCTATCCATTCGGGGATGCGGACCGGGTGGTGGTCCTGCTCAGCCCCAACAGCGGGAAGATCCGCACCGTCGCCAAGGGCATTCGTAAGACGAAGAGCCGCTTCGGGGGACGTCTCGAGCCGTTCACCCATGTCGACTTGGTCCTCTACGAAGGTCGGAACCTCGACACCATCACCCAGGTTGCTGTGATCGAGCCGTTCCCCCGGCTCCGGGGGAGCCTCGACGCGGTCGTGGCGGCTGGAACCATGGTGGAGGCGGCCGACGCCGTAGCCCAGGAAGACGAGGCCTCTATGCGTCTCTTCCTGCTGCTCCATCGTGGGTTGAGGGCACTCGAGGCAGGTCAGATCGGAGCCGATCTGATCACGAGCTATCTGCTCAAGCTGGCCGATGTGGTGGGCGTCGCCCCATCCCTCCAGGTATGCGCCAGTTGCGGCAGAGTGGGTGAGCTGCACCGGTTCTCCTTCGGAGGTGGTGGCGCCATATGTGACACATGTCGCACCGAGGGTGCAGTTCGTCTCCGTGATGGTGTGACCGAGTACCTGGCGGCGCTGGCCCAAGCCGAGTTCGGCCATATGCCGGACACCGACATCGCTCTGGCAGGGGAGGCAATGGGCATCGCCCGCCGGTTCGTCGAGTATCACCTCGACCGCAAGCTCATCTCGTTGGCGGTGATGGAGTGACCCTGGATCTCTCCGGTCTCGACCCGGAGCGCATTCCAAGGCACGTCGGCCTGATCCTCGACGGGAACGGGCGGTGGGCGAACGCCAGAGGCC
>JALDXM010000246.1:0-4227 GCA_032155085.1 Actinomycetota bacterium
CAAGCTCATCCTCCTCGGCGAGACCCGGGTCGATCGAATTCTGGTAGCGCCCGCGGACGGTCAAGCCTAAGCCGTCGAGCATCTGGGACAAGGCCGCCAGGTCATAGGTCAGGCCGCCGGCAATCTCGGCGAGGGGAAGGACCGGACCTGACTCGAACAGGGTCGCCTCCGCGGTCGCCTCGGCCAGGGCGATCCGCTCGTCGATCTTCCTGGCCAGAGTCTTCGCGGTCATGATCGCCGCCTGGTCGGCGTCGGTCAGCCAATGCGCCCTTTTCACATCGATGGCGATCTGCTTCTCAAGCCGGCGGGGCGCTCGCCTCATGGCTGCGTCCCGTTGTCGAGGCGGCGCCGGGTCTCCATCGACAAGGCCTCGGCGACGTCGCCGCCCGCCGCCAGGGCGTCGAGGTAGTGGCGGAGGCCACGGTTAACCACCCAGGGCGGACCGACGACGAGATCGCCGCAGATCGCCTCGAGCTTGGCGTAATCCTGGTCGGACAGCCGGATCGTGATCGATCGGGTTAGCTCCGGCCCTTTCCGTCGCGGACGCACCATGTCATTCCTGCTTGCGGGATGCAGCGGACTGCGCGCTTTTGTTCGCGGGGGCGGGAAAAGGGTGGGGAGGGGGGTGGGGAGAGAGAGCGGAGACTGGAGTGGCCGCTGATGCCCTGCGCGAAAAAAAAGGGGGGGGTGGTCCCTCACCTTTGGCCCGGTTACATGACCGGCATGCCGCGACCAGATTCGCCGGATGCGACGACCCACCCTGCCGGCGGGAGCGGACATGATCCACCTCGGTCGCCGGACCACCGCAGTAGGCGCACCGACCCCCATCCCTCGCCAAGACCTGAGAGCGCAGCCTCCGCCATGCCCGCGAATGGACGTTCACCGCCGCCTCCGCCTCCGCTCGGCTTCCTTCATCCATCGAGCCGTATGGGTCAGTACCTTGGCCAGCCCGAGAGCGTCGTCAGGATGAATGAAGAGTCTGACGGTGACCTTCTCGTCGGAGTGGTTCTTCCGCCCTGGCCACTCCAGAGCAATCAGCCGCTGATGATCACTCCCGTCGTATCTGAAGACCTCGACGCCCCCCGTCTGATAGTCGCCTTCTGCAGACAGGATCCACTCCTGGCTGTTCGCATCGAACATGGCCATGATCTGCTCGCCAGTCGTGTCGCCTGGGATCGGCCCGAACTGAGGTGGCTCCGAGGTCATCCGTCCTCCTCATCATCCTCACCCGCGATGAGGAGGGCAGCAGCAATAAAGCCGATGGCTCCTCCAGCCCACAGGCCCAGCATGAACCAGCCAAAGCTGCCCATCAGGGGAACACCATGGGCCGGTACCGCCCGGCCGACGAGCGTATGTCATCGGCGGTCCAGCGCCGGCCGGTATCCCCGTCGAAGACGACCATGCAGACGTCCTCGGTGGGTGCAAGGTGATCGACGAGCTCGGCATCCAGTGGTGCTGTCAGCTTGGCCAGGTTGGGATCATTCAGGTAGCGCTCGAGGAGGAGTTGCTGCGACGGAACGGCGTAGATCTGAATGACGATTCCTCCCGGGCAAGCGTCTCGTCTGATCGATGAAGGGCCTGGTCTGATCACGCCGACACCTGGATGCCATAGAGCGGGGTGACTTCCGGGATCGGCTGGTCGTACAGGTAGGCGGCGAGACGATCCCAAGCAGCGTCCCAAGCAGCGTCCCGAGCAGCGTCCCAAGCAGCGTCCCCAGCAGCGGCCCGAGCAGCGGCCCGAGCAGCCCTGCCTCTACTGCCGCCCAGGATCTCTCATCGGGCTCCCGTCCGCGGGCTCTCTCGCCGAGCAGGGCGGACTCGGCGACGTCGGCTGCGAAGAGACGGGCGATCTGATCGTCCCATGAGAGGCGGCGGGTGAGGCGAACACGGCAGGTGACCAACTTGTCCCCGTCGTCCTGGAGGACATGTTCGGGGCAGGCTTCCGCCTCGTAGATCGTGTCGCTCAACCAAGAAAGGACCTGGGCGTTTTCGGCCAGGTGGTACCCGTAGGCGCAGGCCTCGAGGCGGAGCGGGTCAAGATGGCGGGTCCAACGTCCCACTCCCGGGTACCGGTAGTCGCCACCATTCGCAGCGTCGAGCCCGCTGAGACATTTCAGCAGCGTCATAGCGGCTCCGTGTCGACGGCGTCCTGGAGGCGATCGAATCCGAGGGTGATCTTGTCGAAGTCCTCGAGCAGGTTCTCCAGCATGAGCAGGAGATGGCGAACCCCTTCTACATCCGTGTCGAACCAGGTCATCGTGTTTGGCGCTAGGACCAGGATCCTCCCGCTCCCGTCGAGCCTCAGCTCGATCTCGAGCTTCTCCCTCGGATCGAGACCTCCCAGCTGCACTCCGAGACTGTTCACTGGTCCCCTTCCTCCTCATCGTCGAGGGGCAAGCGTTTACGGCCTTCCCGGTCGTCGTCGAGGGCCTCGAGGAAGTCGGTGACATCCTCGGCGAGCTGGCCAGTGGCTTCGGCCATCGATTCGGCCCTCACCGTGTGAGTGCGGACCAGGACGCCCTTCTCCATCTTGAACGCCAGGCCTGTCACTTCTCCGATCACGGTGATGGCCACCCGCTCGCCGCGGAGCATCGCCCGGTCGGCCCAGCCGGCGCCGGTCACCTTGACGATGGCCGCCTGCGGGATCTCCCCGTCGACGTTGCCCAGATCAGATCTCATCGTCGTCTCAGCGATCGGTGCTCGATCACCTGTTCGAGTTGCTGGCCGATCAGGGTCGGCAGGTTCGGATGCTGAGGTTGGACGATCAGGGTCAGATCCTCGAGGGCGCGGGCTGTGAGATCCCGGGCTTCACGCAGCTCGTTCTCACAGTCGGTGAGGATGTCGTCGAGGCGCTGTTGTGCCCGGCTCAGCTTCGGCTGGGGCAGTCGAGCCCCGTCGTCCACATTCCGGGGGACCGGGAGGTCCTCAGCTTCGACCACTCGGACCGTCACCTCATCAGGGAAGGCCACGTCGAGGGGAGTCCAGCTCGGATGTTCAGTCATCTCGTCTCCTAAGAGGTTCCGGGTTCGCCCCCAAAGCGGGGCTCCCCGGTGTTATCCGGTAGGCGGGCCACCCGCGCCCCCGGAGAGCGTTGCAAACTCTTGGTGGGAACCAGAAGGCGCGGGTTACCCAAGGGAAGGCCTCAGCCTCCACACCACCAGCTGAGCCCGATCAGTGATCGCAGGTGATGCGCGGATGCCGGCGACTTGAGCTTGGACACATCCCTCCCTTCAGAGGTCGAGGACTCCGCATTGCTTCGGGCAGGTTCTCAGCACTCTCCAGCTACTCTCAGTCTCCTCTCCGCCTTTTCGATGAGGGTTCGTGATGGTTCTCCTTGGTCGGAGGGCAGGGAACGAGGGAAGGGCCGGTGCCTTGAGTGCCGGCCCTTCATCTTGCTTCCTCGAGGTCGCCAGCTTTGAGACGATCGATGAGATGCGACACCTCTGAGGCGGGCCAGCGATTCATCGGGCGTCTGCCCGTCCCGGCGTTGAGGTCTATGGGCTGGCTGAGCAGTCCTGAGTCGATGAATCGATAGTGGAGGTATTCGGCCTTGACTCCGAGAAGTACACACACCTCTGTCTCGGTGTAGAGGCGCTCCGGAAGATGACGCTCTACGTTCTTCACGAGCTCCTCCTGGATGTCGATCAGGATCTCCTCGAGCTTGGCTCCCAGCTCCTCAGCGGAAGGGTTGTGATGGTTTGCCATGAGCAGTCCTCTGTCTAGATCTGCCTTGGTCTGGCTCAGTCGGAACCTACGCCACCTGATCCATGCGCGTCAATCGCTGGGGTTGAGACAAAGGCCTAGTGCCAGTTACGTTGACGCCCGATAGAGGTCGATACAGATGGGCAGACAGGGGCTAACCGGTTTTTTCGCGATGAGCCAGGACATGAAGGCGATCATGCGGCAGCTCGGCTGGGAGAAGCCGCACGCCTATCTCACCGAGGCCGAGGTGGCCGAGATTCTCAGTCTCGAGCCCGCCACCTTGTCCAAGCAGCGGTCGCAGGGCAAGCGTCCGGGGTCGATCGGAAAGAACCGCGACGGTCGGATCCTCTATCGGGCGGGCGAATTCTGGGGCTATCTGCGAGAGAAGGAGCTGCTCGACTGAATCGAGTTCCCCCCCTGTTCCCCCCCCGGCAGCCCGTTTCCTCAATGCCCACAAGCAGTCGGAGCTGCGAGTCCCTCAACGCCCACCGGTGAATCAACCACATCGATCCGCCCCCGACTTCA
>JALDXM010000247.1:0-4225 GCA_032155085.1 Actinomycetota bacterium
GCCGGTCACAGACTTCGACTAGATGTCGTAGTAGAGGTTGAACTCGTGGGGATGGGGACGGAGTCGGACCGGGTCGACCTCGTGCTCGATCTTGTAGTCGATCCAGGCGTCGATCAGTTCCTGGGAGAACACCCCGCCCTGAAGCAGGAACTCGTGGTCCTCCCTCAAGGCGTCCAGCGCATCTGTGAGGCTCCCCGGCACCGATGGGAGACCGGCCAGCTCCGCAGGAGGCAGGTCGTAGATGTCCTTGTCCACCGGGTCATGCGGCTCGATCCGGTTCTGCACCCCATCGAGACCGGCCATGAGCATGGCGGAGAAGGCCAGATAAGGGTTGCAGGACGGGTCGGGGCAGCGGAACTCGAGCCTCTTTGCGCCTGGGGCCTGTGAGTACTGCGGGATCCGGATAGCGGCCGAACGGTTCCGGCTCGAATACACCAAGTTCACCGGAGCCTCATAGCCCGGGACCAAGCGGTGATAGGAATTCGTCGTCGGGGCGGCGAAGGCCAGGATCGCCGGCGCGTGCTTGAGCAGGCCACCGATGTACCACCTTGCCATGTCGGACAGGCCGGCGTAGCCGGCCTCGTCGAAGAACAGAGGCTCACCGTCCTTCCACAACGACTGGTGGGTGTGCATCCCGGAGCCGTTGTCCTCGAAGATCGGCTTCGGCATGAAGGTCACCGACTTGCCGTACTCCCAGGCCGTGTTCTTCACGATGTACTTGTACAGGGTCACGTTGTCCGCGGTCCGGAGCAGCGTGTCGTAGCGCATGTCGATCTCGGCCTGGCCCGCGGTCCCGACCTCGTGGTGCTGCACCTCGATCTCGATTCCCGCCGCCTCCAGGTTGGCCGTCATCTCCGAGCGGAGGTCCTGGAAGTGGTCGGTGGGCGGGACGGGGAAATAGCCCTCCTTGTACCGGGGCTTGTAACCGAGGTTCCCCCCTTCCTCGTACTCACCCGAGTTCCAGGCGCCCTCGACCGAGTCGACGTAGTAGAAGCCTGAGAACTGGTTCTGCCCGAAGCGGACGTCGTCGAAGATGTAGAACTCCGCCTCCGGCCCCCAGTAGGAGGTGTCGGCGATCCCGGTGCTGATCAGGTACTCCTCGGCCTTCTTGGCGATGTACCGGGGGTCACGGTCGTAGGGGCTGCCTGTGACCGGGTCGTTGACGAAGCAGTACAGGATGAGGGTCTTGCGGGCGCGGAACGGGTCGTCGATGGCAGTGCCCGGGTCCGGGATCAGGAGCATGTCTGATTCCTGGATCTGCTGGAAGCCCCTGATCGACGAGCCGTCGAACCCAAAGCCATCCTCGAAGGAATCCTCGGTCAACTGCTTGACCGGGACGGTGAAGTGCTGGACCTGACCGGGCAGGTCACAGAAGCGAAGGTCGACGAACTCGTAGCCCTCGTCGGCGACAAGGGACAAGACGTCGGCAGCCGTCTTGCTCACGGTGCTCCTTTCGTTCGGTCAACAAACGTGAACGAGGAGTTTTTAGCCACCCGGCGGTTTCCATGCCGTTGCCGAAGTGTGAACGCTGTGTTTCAGTCATCGGCGAAATTGGGACGATTTGGTGTCGTATGTGACCCCTTTTGGTCCCAATTTCGAATTAGAGCCAGTCGTTGCGACGGAAGACCCAATAGAGGAAGGTCGAGGCACCGACAATGAGAAGCGTCGAGGCGATCACCCCCGACACTTCTCCAGACCCCGGATAAGGCACGTTCATCCCGTAGTAGCCGGTGATCATTGCCGGCACCGCGATGATGGCTGCCCACCCCGATACCTTCTTGACGATCAGGTTCTGGCGATAGTCCCTGAGGCTGTAGTTGGTCTCCACGATGGCGGTGACCAGGTCGCGCAACGCATCGGAGGCCTCGGTGACCCTCAGGATGTGGTCGTAGACGTCCTGGAAGTAGGGGTAGAGGCCTTCGGGCACTACCTCGCGCTCGTGACGCATCAAGGCGCTCACCGTCTCCCGCATCGGCACCACCAACCGATGGAAACGGACCGTCTCCCGACGCATTTCGAACCAGTGCCGCTGCCGCGCCGGCTCGACGGGCTGCTCCGCGAAAAGCCCTTCGGACACGTCGTCGTAGTACTCGTCGAATGCGGAAAGGATGGAGAAATAGTCGTCGACGATGACATCGAGGAGCGTGTACAGCAGGTACCCCACCCCGTACACCTGAAGCCGGGGCGAACGATCGCTACGAGCCATGACTTCCTGGATCGGGAAACCGTCGCCCTTGCGCACCGTCACCAGCCAGCGGTCGTTGAAGAACGCATCCACTTCGAGACCCTCGAGTTGTGGAGTCTCCAGGTCGAGCGTCAAGTGGTAGGCGATGAGAAAGAGGTGGGTGTCGTACCTGTCGAGCTTGGGCCGTTGCTGCGGGCCCATCACGTCCTCGACAGCCAGCTCGTGCAGCCCGAGCTCTTCGGCCAGCTCGGCGAGTTGTTCCGGGGTCGGATCGGAGAGATCCACCCATACGATCGTGTCCCGCTCGTCCAGATAGTCGGACACGTCGGCAAGGGGAAAGGACTCCGCTTCCAGGACCCCGCCCCGGTAGACCCTCGTCGAAATCTGGACCATCTCGACATTGTCGCCCGAGCCCGCCACCTTCCCTGGGAACTTCTCCTCCATGTACCAAATACCAGGTACCAAGTACCTACTACCGTCGCTCCACGTCATGCCAGCCACCGTCGTCTTGGGTGCGCAGTGGGGTGACGAGGGGAAGGGCCGTGTCGTCGACTACTTCGCCGAGTCAGCCGACTTCGTGGTCCGCTATCAGGGCGGCAACAACGCCGGCCACACCATCATCGTCGGGGAGCAGCGCCTGGCGCTCTCCATGATCCCCTCGGGGATCATGTACCCCAACAGCACCCCTGTGATCGCCTCGGGGACCGTCATCGACCCGCGGGTCCTGATCGCAGAGTTGGACATGGCCGCCGAGAAGAACCTCGACCCATCCCGTGTCCGGATCTCCTCCAACGCTCATCTGATCATGCCCTATCACCGCAAGCTCGATGCCGCCATCGAGCGTTACCTGGGCAAGAACCAGATCGGCACCACGAAAAAGGGGATCGGGCCGGCCTACACCGACAAATATGCTCGCTTCGGGATCCGAGTCCAGGACCTGTTCGACCCGAAGATCTTCCGGGAGAAGGTGGAGGCGGCGCTGGTGGAGAAGAACAAGGTCCTCCCCCGCGTCTACAACACGCTGCCGGTCAATGCCGACGAGATCGTCGATGAGTACGCCGAGTATGCGGACCGGCTCGAGCCACACGTGACCGATACCTCCCTCCTGCTCTGGGAGGGGCTGCAAGCGGGGAAGCAGGTGCTGTTCGAGGGGGCGCAGGGAACGTTGCTCGACATCGACCACGGCACCTATCCCTTCGTGACCTCCTCGAACCCGACGGCGGGCGGAGCGTCGGTGGGCTCCGGCATCGGGCCCAAGGCGATCGATCAAGTCGTCGGGGTGGCCAAGGCCTACATCTCCCGAGTGGGCACAGGGCCGTTCCCCACCGAGCTCCACGACGAGATCGGGGACAAGATGATCGAGCTAGGCGGCGAATACGGAACCGTCACCGGCCGGCGAAGGCGGTGCGGCTGGCTCGATCTCGTTGCGCTGCGCTACGCCTGCCGGGTCAATACCTTCACCAATCTCTTCCTCACCAAGATGGACATCCTCTCCGCCTTCGAGACCATCAAGGTGGCCACCGCCTACACCAGCGATGGCGAGCGACACGAGAACTTCCCCGCCCAGCAAAGCGTCCTCTATCACTGTGAGCCCGAATACGAGGAGCTCGCCGGCTGGGGTGAGGACATCAGCTCAGTCCGGTCCTATGGAGACCTGCCTGCCGAGACCCGGGCCTACATCGAATACATCCAGGAGGGTGCCGGCGTGCACGTCGGATGGGTCTCGGTTGGACCGGAGCGAAGCCAACTGATCGAGGTCTCATGAAGGTCCTCCTCGTTGGCAGCGGTGCCCGTGAGCACGCCCTCGGGTGGAAACTCGCATCTTCGAGCCGTGTCGACGAGCTGCTGTCGCTGCCGGGCAACCCTGGCCTGGCCGAGCTCGGCCCCGTGGTGGAGGGCATCTCGGTCACCGACGTTGGCGCCATCGCCGCGATGGCCCGGGTGCAGCAGATCGATCTGGTCGTGGTCGGGCCCGAAGTCCCTCTCGCGGCCGGTGTCGTCGATGCGGTGAGCGCCCTTGGCATCCCGGCTTTCGGCCCG
>JALDXM010000248.1:0-4213 GCA_032155085.1 Actinomycetota bacterium
ACAGCGCCCCGCAAGCCCGCTGAATGCGACGGCCGGCCTCTTCGAGCAGGTCGGCTTTGGCCATTTCAGGTGACTCCTTTCAGCAGTCGGGCGAACTCCCGGTCGTCCCAGAGGACGGCCAGTTTGTCTTCGAAACTCGTCGCATCATCACAACAGACCGCGCCCGTCGTGTAGAGGACACCGGCCGAAGCGGCGATGCCATGACGTTGCACCAGGTAGCCGGGCGAGTTGACGGCGAGAATGCCGACCAGGCGGGGTTTGCCACCGATCGGATGCCATTCACCACTCAACGTCGACCCGCGGAGGGCGGCGAGCTCCCGGTCGGTGAGACCCGGACGGAGTTTGCCGGCCACCCACATTCCATGCTGGTCGAAACCGGCGGTCACGTCGGCTACTGCCCGCCCGGTGTCGGCGAGATGGTCATGGGATTTGACTCCTCCGTCGGCGGTGACTCCATGGGTGGTGTCCAGGGTGATGACCCCGGTCGGTACTCCAGCACCGGTCGCATCACCGATGAGGAAGTTGGCCAGGTCGCCTCCATGGTCGGGTGGGGGGAGACAGGCGGCGTAGGCGCCATGACAGCGGGTCCGGAGGGTGGCGTGGCCGTAGACCCGTCCGTCTTCGGTCACAGTCAAGGGTGCTCCCCATCCGGCCGGCTCTTCGGGACGTTGTGGAGCCTGGTGGACGAGACGGGGATCGGTGTGCCCGTCGACTCCGAACATCGGATTGGCGAAAGCGTCAAGGTCAGGCATTGGTCATCTCCTTTGACATTCCTCGAGACAGGTCAGAGACCAGCCAGTCGGGGACCGGGCCCGCCTCCGCGGTGGGGTCGGCGATCCAGGTGCCGACCAGCAGGGAGGCGGTGGCCGCGGGCAGGTCCGACTGAGGAGCCAGCGTCCACCATTCGGTGAAACTGACCAGACCGTCGACCACCGCCTTGTTCAAATCGAACCCGTCGAGGTCGGTGAGACCGAGCGCGGCGACCACATCCCGGTTGTCGACACCTTTGATCCGCGCTTCGAGAGGACTGCCCCGGAGGTGGGTTCGGAGTTTCGACCCGATCCGGGAGCGTGCTCCGTCACAGCACATGGTGAGGACGCCTTCGAGCCGGCCCCGCTCATAACCATCGTCGAGGCCGGCGGCGGCGGCCATTGGAGATCCGCTGTCGGAGGGGGCGCCGGTCTGTTCGTCGACCATGATCTCCCGACCCGGCTCCCGCGGTAGCAGTCGCAGGATCTCCAACTCCTCCTGGGTGGGTGCGTCTTCGGGGTCGGCGCCGATCGCCTCCCGGACATAGCCGAGGCCGACCGCGCCCAGCTTGGCCGCATCCATCGCATCACGGACCGTCGACCTCTTGGCGAGCAGCTCGGACGGTTCGGGTTCGACCAGGACGTTCACCTGTCGACCTTCCACCCGGTCGATGAGCGCGGTGATCACATCGGCGTACAACTCGCCGATAGGCGCCGCCAGCGGTTCGAGATGGGAGGTATAGGTTTCGAGGGCGACCAGCCAGGCGGTCCAATGGGTGACCGTGTCCACACCCAACAAGAGCTCGGGGGGTATGTCGAGGCCGAGGGCGATCCGGCGGATGGCCCGCTCCTGTTTTTCGTGGATCAGTTCGTCATAGGGCCGTTCGAAGACAATGTGCGTCACCTTGTCGATCAGCTCTTCGGGCATCTCCACTTTGACCGGGACCATGGCGGCGGGACTGTTCTCGTCGGCGATCGGAGCCATCATCGCTGTCTCCAGGTCCCGGCCGAACGGGTCAGCCTCATCGAAGGTGGCCTCCACCGGAACCAGCAACATCCCGGCTTGCGCGATCCTCGAGCGGGATTGGGCGCGGGAGAGGGCTTCCAATGTGAGCAGCTCTTCAGCCGGGCCGATCACCGTTCTCACCGATGAGTCGGCACGTTCCGGGTCGATCGGATCCGGGTTGTACAACCGGAAGTGGAGCCGGCCCTGTTTCTGCGCTTCTTCGACCAGCTTGTCGACACCGGGGGTGGTCACCGCATACACATCCCACTGCCCGTCGACTCCCTGGATGTAGCGCATGTCGGCGGCGACCTGGAAGTTGAGGGCCAACAGTCGTGACGCCTCCCTGAGGCCAAGGCCGAAGGTGGCCGCCTCGAGCAGCGAGTTGCCGACTTCGTCGGGGAGGATCTCATCGTTGATAGTGACCGTCCAGGAGAGTCGTCCTACCTGACGGGCCAGATGCGAAGTCGGATAGTGGATCTCGCCGAGGAGGGTCCACAACTGCCAGGCCCGCACCTGCCAGCCCTGGACCCGTTTACCACCCAGTTCGATACTGGGCCCCGACGGGATCGATACCGCCCCACCCACCGCGACCGCCTCATGGACCTCTTCGATCTTCTTCGACCAGGGCGCCCATCTCACAGCTTCTCACCCAACCAACCCACAATCACGGTCGCCACCCCACCGGCCAGCCAGACGTTTTCCAAACCCCACAACCACCAGACGAGAGCGGTCACACCGATGGTGATCCAAAAGCCGGCACACCAGGCGCAAGCCAGGAAAGATCCGACCCGCCCGGAGGGTCGGACTGGAGCGGTCAGATCATCGACGGCGATGAGCCGCCAGATCCGGTAGGAGACGAGTCCGAGAATGACACCTTGGATGAGAGTGAGAAGCCCCGGGTTCACCCCACGACCACTGACAACAACTGGTCGGCAGGGATGCGTCCCAGCGAGTAGCCGCAGGTGGAACAGCCATGACGGGTGAAGGTCAACTGGCCTGACCCGTCGGACAGGTCCGCGGTCCAGGAGCCTTCATCGCCAACCGGGCTCGAGGTCTCGTAGGAAGTGTGGCGGGTGGCGGTCTGGAAAATGTGGAGACGGCCCTCTTTGAAGATCACTCGGGCCCGGTTGGCCCGGAAGACTCCGGTCACATTGACAGGCCCCACGTCCAGGACATCCACGGTCAGACCAGGCTACACGTGAAGATTCAACCTTTGACGACTCAAGTAGTGATGCCGGGGATGTAGACCCGGCCGGCGCGGTAGGTGCGGGGGACGAGATGGTTGAAAGCGTGGGCGGCTGCGTCGACCTGGTCGTCGTGGGTGCTGTCGGGGAACATGTCGAGCTGGTCTAAGAATGCGTCGTTCCAGGCGCCGACGACGACCAGTCCGTTCCCGTCGTTGATCCTCGAGGCCAGGTGGAAGGCGCGGACCTCTTTGTCGCCACTCAACTTGGCCGGGTAGACCCGTCCCATTTCCGGGTTGTCTCTGAGGAGCCGGCGGAACTGTTCGACCATGACCGCCCCGGCTGCACCCTTCTCCTCTTCGAACACCTGGTCGCACAGCTTCCCGTCAGCAATCGCAGTGCGGGCAATGAGAGCGACGATCCGGTCGGGTGAATCGCGGGCTTCGATCACGTCGACGATGTAGACCTGCCGGCCGTCCCAGGCCAGTTTGGCGCCGACCGTGTAGTCAGGGTCGCCTCCCCTGGTGGCCGGGGTGATGGCCAGATCCCAGGCGCGGGCCACCCGAGCGTGGGGCGGATAGTCCTCGACGAAGCCGAGAGCTTCGATATGGAAGAACTGGTCATCGGCGCCGGAGGCGATCGCTTCGTAGAGCTCCTGATATTCGGCGCTCGACATGTGGGCTTTGGCGTCCTCAGCCTCCTCCCGGTCGAAGATGCCGGCGTCGATCGCATCATGGACGGTGAGCCGGGCATAGTGCATGTCGGGTGCGCCCGCTTCGGCCTTCCGCGCCAGGCGGTAGGCCCAGTTTTTCCGGCCTTTCACATTGCCGATGATCCGCGCCGGCCCACCTGTCGCCGTCAACGTGGTCCGTACTGCAGTCCAGGCGTCGGGTTTGCAGCGGGTCGCTTCGTCGACGACGACCGCGTAGACGTCTTCGCCGTAGAGCGAATCAGGATTCTCGGCGGAGCGGAACCAGATGACGGTCCCGTTGACCAGTTCGATCGTCCGCAACGTCTCGTTGGCCTTGTAGGTGTCGATGGGCAGGTAACGCTTCAACCGGCGGTAGGCGATATGAGCTTGAGCGTTGATCGGAGCTACCCACCAGAAGTTCTGACCGGGCTGGCCGTGGATGGTGGCCTGTTCGGTGATCCAGGCGAGACATCCCAGCGTCTTCCCCGACTTGGTGGAAGCTTCGACGATGCCCCAACGCTGGTCGTGGAAGAGGGCTGCCTCCTGTTTCGGATACAGGAACGGCCGGACATAGGGGATTTCA
>JALDXM010000249.1:0-4208 GCA_032155085.1 Actinomycetota bacterium
CTCCTCACCGTGCCAATCGATTTCGATCGTCTGTACGTCTTCGCTTCGACGTCATCGGATCTGCGCACCGGCGAGAGGTGGCGAGTGGATCACATGGCCGGCCTATTCGATGAGTTCGCCTCGCCTGTCACTGATGTCGTCAAGTCGCTGAATGCGACTCCTGAGGACATCTTCTTTTCGCCGCTCGATCAGGTCGATCAGGACCCCTGGCATCGCGGGAGAGTGGTGCTCATCGGGGATGCCGCTCATGCCATGGCTCCCACCATGGCGCAGGGCGCGGCGCTGGCCATGGAGGATGCGCTGGTCCTCTCTGAGCTTCTCGTCTCTGAGTCTGACCCGGAGTGGGCATTGCAGGTGTTCGAGGAGAGGAGACGACCCCGTGTCGAATGGGTTCGGGAGCACACCGAACGACAGGCGTCCCTCCTCCGACTGCCGCTATCGATCCGCAACCTGAGTGCAGGTCTGATCGGTCGTCGGCTGTGGGAGCGCAGCTTCTCTCTTCTCCGCAACCCGTATTGAGTCGAACACCGTCGGGTTGATGGCCGCGATGTTCCTGGCCGGAGTGGCGTGTCTTCGAGGTGGTTGACTGCACGATCTCCACCACCCTCTTGACACAATCGTGATGATGCGCGATATTCGGTCGATCGACCGAATCAGGGCAAATGACTGAGATCGCAACCGACACCATCATCCTCGAGGCCGCAAAGCAGGCGCTCCTCGATGTCGGTTATGCCGGTCTCTCCACACGGAAGATCGCCGAATCAGCCGGCGTGCCCCTCAGCCAGATCCACTATCACTTCGGCTCGAAGCAGGCCCTTGTACTGGCGGTTCTCGAGGAGGAGAACCGACGCCTGCTCCGTCGTCAAGAGATGATGTATGCCGAGGACATGCCGCTCTGGAAGCAGTGGGAGCAGGCGTGTGACTTCCTGGAAGACGACCTCGATTCGGGGTACGTCCGGGTCCTCCAGGAGATGATGGCCGCCGGCTGGTCCAATCCCGAGATTGGCGAAGCGGTCATGAAGATGTTGCGCCAATGGTTCGCCCTGCTTTCCGACGTCGTCGATCGCGCTAAGGACAAGGTCGGAGGTCTCGGCCCGTTCACAGCAGAGGAGGTCGGCCTCCTGGTTGGCTCGCCCTTCATCGGGGTCGAGGCGATGCTCCTACTCGGATTCACCGAGGAGGAGCTCCCGGCACGATCCGCTCTGCGCAAGTTCGGTGAGGTGATCCGGACCCTGGAGGAAGTCCGATGAGGGCGGTCGAGCCGATCTCGACCGGGTTCGTGGAGCGGGCCGGGGTGCGTCTCGGATATGAGGTCTTCGGCGAGGGTGACCCCACCATCCTCCTCCTCCCCACCTGGACCCTCATCCACTCCCGCTTCTGGAAGATGCAGGTGCCCTACCTGTCCCGCCACTACCGGGTGATCACCTACGACGGCCCGGGCAACGGCCTCTCCGACCGCTCCACCGACCCCGACCGCTACCGGGCCGAGGAGTACGCCGAGGACGCCGCCGCCGTGCTCGACGCCTGTGGCGTGGAGCGGGCCGTGCTGGTCGGCCTCTCGTTGGGTGGCAAGTACGGGACCCGATTTGCCTGGATGTTCCCGGAGCGCACGCTGGGTCTGGCCATGATCGGCCCTTCCCTGCATCTGGACCTTGTCCGCCCGGAGAGAAAGGCGGTCGCGGATGGGCTCGACCAGCCGTACCCCGAGGATCCGCAGGGCTGGGAGAAGTACAACTTTGCCTACTGGCACGCCAACTACACCGATTTCACCGAGTTCTTCTTCGACGAGTTCTTCCCCGAGCCCCACTCCACCAAGCCGAAAGAGGATGCGGTCGGGTGGGCTTCGGAGGCTGGGCCGGACATCCTCGAGGCCGAGAGACGTGCACCCCAGCCGGAGCCGGGTGATCGGGAGGTGCTGGCCAAGTTGACCTGTCCGGTCCTGGTCATTCATGGAACCGATGACAGGATCCAGGCTTATGAGGCGGGCGAAGAGGCGGCCCGTCTCTCCGGAGGCGCACTGGCCAGCCTGGCTGGTTCCGGTCATGGCCCTCTCATCAGGGACCCGGTCAAGGTCAACTTTCTTCTCCGCGACTTTGTCGACCGGGTGGCGTCATGAGGGCCCGGTATCCCGACCGAGATGGCTACGTCGATCGGGACGGGATCGACATCCACTACGAGGTCTACGACAACGACGGACCGACGATCGTCCTGGTCCCCACCACCACGATCTGGAACTCACGGCAGTGGAAAGCCCAGATCCACTATCTCTCGCGTCATCTCAGGGTGGTGACCTTCGACGGTCGGGGCAACGGCATGTCGGACAGGCCCACATCTGAAGATGCATATCTCGACGAGGAACTGAAAGGCGACATCCTCGCCGTGCTCGACGCCAGCCAAACCGATCAAGCCATCCTCGCGGCACAATGCCATTCCGTTCCCTGGATCGTCGATCTGGCGGTGCGCGTGCCCGACCGGGTGTCGGGGCTGATTGCCATCGCCCCACACATGGACCACATCGCTCCCCCGCAGCCGCATTACGTGAGGGCCGCGGAACGCTGGAACGACGTCCTCGATGATTACGAGGGGTGGGAGATGTGCAATCGGCATTTCTGGCTGAGCGATTACCCGACATGGCTTGGCTTCTTCTTCGGCGAGCTTCTGCCCGAGCCGCACTCCACCAAGCAGCATGAGGATGCCGTCGAGTGGGGTCTGGGCACCACTGGCCCGATCCGGGTGGCCGAGTTGGCTGCCCGAGCGAGGAGCGCCATCGGTGAAGAGGAGACCCTCGCTCGCTCCGGGCAGGTGACCCAGCCCGTCCTGGTGATCCATGGCAGCGCCGATGAATGTCAGTCGCTAGAGCGGGGTCGCGCCCTCGCCGAGCTGACCGGTGGGGAGCTGCTCGTCATCGAAGGGGCGGGACATGCACCCCAGGCACGTGATCCGGTGAAGGTCAACCGCGCCATCAGGCGCTTCGTAGACGAGATCGAGGGGGTGCCCATGCCCAGTAACAGCTGGACCCGGGGCTTGAACCGTAGGAAGAAGGCCCTGTATCTGTCGTCGCCCATCGGTCTGGGTCATGCCCGGAGAGATGTGGCCATCGCCCAGGAGTTAAAGGCCCTGGAACCCGACCTGGAGATCGACTGGCTGGCCCAGCATCCGGTCACCGCCGTGCTGGAGGCCGCCAATGAGACAATCCACCCGGCCAGCGAGTGGCTTGCTTCCGAGTCGGGCCACATCGCCTCGGAGGCGTCGGGTCACGACCTTCACTGCTTCCAAGCACTGCGGCGCATGGACGAGATCCTCCTGGCCAACTTCATGGTCTTCCAGGAAGTCGTGGAAGAGGGGAACTACGACCTGATCATCGGGGACGAGGCCTGGGACATCGATTACTACTGGCATGAGAACCCCGAACTGAAGCGGGGCTCGAATGTCTGGCTGACGGACTTCGTCGGTTACCTGCCGATGCCCGATGGTGGCGATCACGAGGCGTACCTCACCGCCGATTACAACGCCGAGATGATCGAGCACATCGCTCGTTTCCCCCGGATCCGAGATCGGGCGATCTTCGTCGGCAACCCGGACGACATCTATCCGGAGGTCTTCGGCCCTGGTCTGCCCAAGATCCGGACCTGGACCGAAGAGCATTTCGACTTCTCGGGGTACATCACGGGATTCACCCCACCGACACCAGCCCAGAGCGAGGAATGGAGGTCTGAACTGGGCTACGACCTGAACGAAAAAGTGTGTGTGGTGACGGTGGGTGGATCAGGGGTGGGACGGGACCTGTTGGAGAAGGTGATCGACGCCTATCCCCAGGCCAAGAAGATGATTCCCGAGTTGAGGATGGTGGCGGTGGCCGGCCCCCGGATCGAGCCGGAGAGCCTGCCCCGCCACCAGGGCCTCGAAGTCGTTGGCTACGTCGACCAGTTGTTCCGACATCTGGCGGTGTGTGACTTGGCCGTGGTCCAGGGTGGGCTCACCACCACGATGGAGCTGACCGCGGCCGGGAGGCCATTCCTCTACTTCCCGCTCAGGAATCATTTCGAGCAGAACTTCCACGTCCGGCATCGGCTCGCGCAGTACGGGGCCGGGAGGTACATGGACTATCACGCAACCGATTCCGAGCAGCTGGCCCATGCGATCGCCGAGGAAGTGGGGCGGGATGTCGGCTACCGGGAGGTCGAGACCGACGGGGCGGAGCGAGCGGC
>JALDXM010000250.1:0-4188 GCA_032155085.1 Actinomycetota bacterium
GGGTTCGCCCTGTGCCGGCCACCGGGTCACCACGCCCTGCGCGCCCGGGCCATGGGATTCTGCATCTTCAACAACGTCGCAGTTGTCGCCGCCTCACTCCGGGCAGAAGGGGAGCGCGTCGCAATCCTGGACTGGGATGTCCACCACGGGAACGGGACTCAGGTGCTGGTGGCCGATGACCCCCAGATCCTGTACGTCTCGATCCATCAAGACCGCTTCTACCCGTTCGAGGGCCATCCTGATGACATCGAGAACGGGGCGAAAGGGACGACGGTCAACATCCCGCTGCCCGCCGGCACCGGAGGCGATGTGTACCGAATTGCATGGGAGAGGCTGGTCATCCCGGTGGTCGAGCAGTTTGATCCCGACTGGGTCCTGGTGAGCGCCGGCTATGACGCCCACACCGAAGACCCGCTTGCCGATCTGGATCTTCTCGACGCCGATTACGGGTGGATGGCATCCCGGCTGGCTCGTGCCCATCCCGCGAACCGCACCGTGTTCGCCCTGGAAGGGGGATATGACCTCGATGGGCTGCGCCACTCGGCGCGCTCCACGGTGCTGGGGATCTCCGGTGTCGAAGAGTTCGGCCCCTCCCTGAGCTCGCCGCCATTCTCGGCCGGTGCCTTGGAAGAGGCAGCAATGGCGATCTCGAGACACTGGAAAGTCTGACGGCGAATCAAGCTGCCGGGCTTCAGTTCCCCCGTCGGGCCCGCCGATAACCACAGCTGGGTCAATAGGGAAGGAACATGGAAATCAATATTGACGACCTCCTGAGCCGCGCCGTCTCGATGGGGGCGACGGACCTGCATCTGAAGGTCGGGTCCCCGCCGGTTGCCCGGGTCGGCGGCGAGCTGGAGCGAATCGACGGGTTCGAGGCCCTGAAGCCGGCCGACACACAGGCGTACGCCGAGGCGCTGTTCACACCGCGCGGCGCGATCGACTTCAAGGAGACCGGCACCGCCGACTTCGCCTATGGGCGCCAGGAGATAGGGCGCTTCCGCGTAACTGCCTTCCGTCAGCGTGGGTCGATTTCGGTCGTCCTGCGGCGTGTCTTCCCGGGAACGATGTCATTCAGCGAGTTGGGCCTGCCCCGGATCGTCGAGAAGCTGGCAGGAACGGCGTCAGGCCTGCTCCTCGTGACCGGGCCCTCAGGGTCGGGCAAGACGGCGACGATGGCGTCGATCGTCGATTGGATCAACACCAACAAAGCGGTTTCGATCCTCACGATCGAGGACCCGATCGAAGTGCTCCACCGGGACAAGCGCAGTGTCGTCGAGCAGCGAGAGGTTGGGGTGGACACCCCGAGTGCCGCCGATGCGGTCCGGGGCGCCATGCGTCACGACAACGACGTGCTGATGATCTCCGAGATCGACGATGCCGAGATCGCACGCGCCGCGATCGCCGCCGCCGAGACCGGCCACCTCGTCATCTCCTCTATGCGGACCACCGATCCGGCCGACACCATCGACCGCATCGTGTCGTTCTTCCCGGAGCCGCAGCAACGTGTGATCCGGGGTCAGTTGGCGTCCCAGCTCCTGGCCATCATGAGCCAGCGACTCCTGGAAAGCCCTGCAAACGGCAAGGCACTCGCCTGCGAGGTCCTGACCAGCAACGAGCGGGTCCAGGAGTGGATCATCGGTGGAGCCGAGGCTTCGGTCCTGATCGACGTGATGAAAGAGAGCGAGTTCTTCGGGATGCAGACGATGGATGCCTCCCTACTCAAGCTGGTCGTCGCCAAATCCATCGAGCTCCCGACGGCCATCCCTTTCGCCCGCAACGTCCACGAGATGCGGGCCAAGGCGATGGCAGCCGGCATCCAGGGCTAGCCCTCTTCGTTCTCGGGCGGAGATACGACCCGGCGTCGTCATTTCTCCGCGCCACAATGATCGGGTGATTCCGAAGCGGCTCGAGTTTCTCGTCTCCGCAGACCTTCCCCCGGCCCAGTTGCATGACCTGTTCAACAAGGCCGGGCATCAGCTCTACCTGGTCGGAGGGTCGGTGCGTGATGCCTTCCTCGAACGCGGGCTGGAGGACTACAGCTACGACTTCGACTTCGCCACCGACGCCAGGCCTGAGCGTATCGCCGGGCTGCTGGAGAGCTGGGGCGACGTGGTGTACAGCGTCGGGGCCACCTTCGGCACGATCGCCGCGGTCAGGGGCAAGTGGACGGTCGAGGTCACCACGTTTCGCAACGAGGTCTATCGGGACGATTCACGCAAACCCCAGGTGACCTTCTCCGACGATATCGAGACCGACCTGTCCCGACGAGACTTCACGGTCAACGCCATGGCGCTGTCGTTGATGGACATGGAGCCGATCGATCCCCACGGCGGTCTCGCCGATCTTGCCGCCGGGGTGCTACGCACGCCTCTCGACCCCAGCATCTCGTTCTCCGAGGACCCGCTCCGGATGCTGCGGCTCTTCAGGTTTCAGGCGTCACTGGGCTTCGAGCCTGAACCGGCAACCCTCAAGGCCGTGACCGAGATGGGGGACCGTCTCGAGATCGTCTCGGCCGAGCGGGTCAGGGACGAGCTGTCCAAACTGGTCGTCGCCCCTCAGGCAGGGCTCGCCCTGCTCGGGGTCGTCACCTCAGGGCTGGCCGATCACTTCATCCCCGAGCTTCCCGCCCTCGCCATGGAGCAGGACCCCCATCAACGTCACAAGGACGTCCTCGCCCACACCCTGGCGGTGGTCGAGAAGACCCGGCCCGACGACCTGGTCTTGCGGCTCGCCGCCCTCTTCCACGACATAGGAAAGCCCGACACGCGTGAGTTCGGCAAAGACGGGGTGTCCTTCCATCATCACGAGGTGGTGGGCGCCAGGCTCACCCGACGACGGCTCAAGGCGTTGCGTTATCCGGGTGAGATCGTCGATGACGTCTCCCGTCTCGTGTTCCTCCATCTCAGGCCCCACACTCTGAAGATGGGCTGGACCGATTCGGCGGTCCGCCGCTACGTGCGAGATGCCGGCCCTCTGCTCGGTCGCCTCAACGAGCTGGTCCGCTGCGATGTGACCACTGCCAACCCGCGTCGGGCGCGGGCCATCCAAAATCGGATCGACGAGCTCGAGGAGCGCATCGCCGAGCTGGGGGAGAAGGAGGAGATCGCAAGGCTCCGGGCGCCCCTGGACGGGCATCAGGTGATGGCCTACCTGGGGATTGGCCCCGGCCCGAAGATCGGTGAGATCATGGGGTTGATGCTCGAGCGTCGTATCGACGATGGCCCTTACGGGGTGAAAGACGCCTATTCCATGGTGCGTGAATGGGCGATTGCCGAGGGCATCCCCGATCCGGGGCCACCGCCGGACGAGGAGGAGTAAGTGGGCCCCCACGCTATTTACGCGGGAGACCACCAGTGAAGGTGGTCCTCGCCTACTCGGGTGGTCTCGATACCTCAGTCATCCTCGCCTGGCTCCGGGAGGAGAGGGATGCCGACGTGATCGCTTACACGGCGGATGTGGGCCAGGGGGCCGAAGCCGGGGAGGCAAAGGAGAAGGCGATCGCAACTGGCGCTGTGGAGGCGGTGGTCGAGGACCTGACCGAGAGGTTCGTCACTGGCGCCGTTTTCCCCGCCCTCCGCGCCGGGGCCGTATACGAAGGTCATTATCTGCTCGGGACGTCACTGGCCCGGCCCATCATCAGCGAAGGGCTGGTCAGGACCGCCCGGGCCTTCGGGGCGGACGCCATTTCCCACGGCGCCACGGGGAAAGGCAACGATCAGGTGCGCTTCGAGTTGTCGGTCGCCGCGCTCGCCCCGGACCTGCGGGTCATCGCTCCCTGGCGGGAGTGGGACCTCGACGGGCGGACCGCCCTCATCGAATACGCCCGGGAAAGGGGCATCCCGGTTCCGGTCACGAAAGAAGACCCATATTCGATGGACGCCAATCTGTTTCACATCTCCTATGAGGGCGGCATCCTCGAAGACCCCTGGCAGGCCCCCCCGCCCAAGATGTTCCGCCTCACTACTGATCCCACTGACGCTCCGGACCAGCCCGAGGAGGTCGTTATCGGGTTCGAGCACGGTGATCCGGTGTCCGTAAATGGCCGACCAATGGGGCCGGTGGAGCTGCTGACAGAGGCCAACCAGATCGCAGGCCGCCACGGCGTGGGTCGTGTCGACCTCGTGGAGAACCGCTTCGTTGGGATCAAGAGCCGCGGCGTGTACGAGACGCCTGGCGGGACGATCCTCC
>JALDXM010000251.1:0-4175 GCA_032155085.1 Actinomycetota bacterium
GTCCTCGATCTCCAGAAAGCGCTCGGTCTGCCAGGTGAGCATCTCGTCGGTCAAGCCCTTGAAGGTCTTACCCAGCATGACGAAGCCGCCTTCACCGTCTCGTGCCCCGAGATGAAGGTTGGACAGCCAACCTTCCCTCCGACCCGAGCCCCACTCGACAGCAAGGATCACGAGGTCGAGGGTGTGCGTCGGTTTGACCTTGAGCCATCCTGAGCCACGCCTGCCCGCCTCGTAAGGCTGATTCGGGTCCTTGACGACAACGCCCTCGTATCCGGAGGCGACGGCGTCCTGGAAGAAGCGGTCGGCGATGACAGGATCGTCGGTGAGAACCGAGCCCACGACGGATCCGGCCGGTACTGCCATCTCCAAGGCGGCCCGGCGCTCGCCCAGTGGGGAGTCGATGAGATCGATCCCGTCGAGATGAAGACAGTCGAAATAGAAGGCCAGGAGCGGGGCCGAGTCGCCGGCACCTTCAGAACCGAAGCGGCTCATCGAATCCTGGAACTGCTCAGGACCCGACGGGCCGAATAGGAGGGCCTCACCATCGAGGATGAAAGTCTCTGCCTGATACCCAAGGGCGGCCTCGACGACCTCTGGGACCAATCCGGTGATGTCCCTCAAGCTCCGGGTGTAGACCTCGACCCGATCACCGGCGCGATGCACCTGAATGCGTGCCCCGTCGAACTTCCACTCCACGAAAGCCTTGCCGAGCAGGGTCACCCCCTCGCCTGCGCTACCGGCTGTCTTGGCCAGCATGGGCTGGACCGGAGTGAACAGAGCAAGATTGCTCGTGCCCAAGGAATCGGCGCCCTCGGAAAGAGCACGGGAGGACACACTCACCAGATCGCCCTCGAGCATGGCAGCGCGGCGCACGCGATCGGGCTCGACCCCAAGAGCAACGGCAACTGCGTCAGCCATGACTCCTTCCAGGGCACCCTGACGCAGATTGCGCAGGATGAGACCCTGCAGGAATTTCTGCTCTTGGTCGGTGGCTGCCGAGAAGAGCCCGCCGAGAAGTGTCTCCCTGCGCTGTTTTGACCCGGGGCCCGAAGTCGCAGCTAGCTCTTCCAGAACACGGTCGACGCCCAACACTTCGAGGGACGGTTTCTCAACTGGGGCGGCCTCCACCCCATAGACCGTGGCCCACCCGACGCCGAGCCGATCCTGACGCGGCTTGCCGGTGAGAAAGGAGACGGCCACAGGCGCTTCATCCGGGGTGAGCCGGCGCAGGGTGTCGGCGAGCAATGCGATCTTCTCCGATCGAGCCCGGGTCGCCGACACGGCTTTCGATACCGCGACCAGGTCGGAGAGGAGCATTGGAGATCCGCTCAGGATCGGAAGCGGTCGAACGGTTCGAGGGCGATTCCCGACCTTTCGAGATCTGCCTCGACCTTTGTCACGACGGGGGCAAGATCGACGGTCTGGATCCGGGACCATGGGCGCTTGCGGGAACGTTCGTTGACGTTCTCCAGTCGGACCAGATCGGGCTCTACTTCCTCCAGCTCAGCCCAGGAGATGGGGGTGGCGATCGGTGCCCCTTCCTTGGGGCGCAACGACCAAGGAACCACCGACGTGGACCGAGGAGTATTCCTCATCCAGTCGACGAAGACACGATCGCCACGGTCGGCCTTGCGGAAGGCCAGCGTCAACAGGTCGTCGTTCGCCGCCGCGGCAAGGGCGGCCGTGCCCCGGGCCACGGTCACCAACTGCTCGAAATCGATGGTTGGTGCAATCGGAGCCCTCAGGTGATAGCCCTTGGAGCCCGAGGTGAGAAGCACGGTGGGAATACCGTATCCGTCGAGGACGGCATGCATCGTGGTCGCCGCCGTCCGGACCAGGTCGACACTTCCCGGGGGCGGGTCGAGGTCCCAGATCACCCAGTCGGGAACCATCTCGTCCTCGGTCCGGGCCGGGGGCACATGAAACGTGATGACGCCCAGATTGGCGAAGAAGGGGATGCCATCCGGCGTGTTGACCACCGGATAGGTGGTGGTCCCTCCGTCTTCCTTGGGAACCGTGTAACGCCCAATCAGGTCCTCGGGCGCGTGGTCGGGGACATTCTTCTGCATGAAGCCCTGACCACCTATGCCACGGGGGAAGCGCTCGACACTGAGCGGCCGGCCTTCGACGAAGGGCAGCATCCGCTCGGCGACCTTCTCGTAGTAGGCAACGACGTCGCCTTTTGTGATGCCGTCCTTGGGAAAGACAACCCGATCGGCGTTGCTGACCTCCATCCCGACTGACCCTACCGCCGGGCCTCCGCAAGCCCACCGAACCCAGCGTCGAGCAGTTCAATCCAGTTGCTTACGTCCTTCGGTTTCCCCGTCGACGGAGTCCCCTGTCGGTTCGAACCCGTGCGCGAGGTAGAAGGGTCGGGGCGAGCCTTTGCCCTCACCCCAGCTGGTGAGCAAGGTCCGGTCACCGATGCGCCGGCACTCCTCGGCCACGAGCTCCAGCACGCGACCTCCGATCCCTCGCTTCTGGTGCAGCCGGTCGATGAGCAGACGCCACAGGAAGGGCTCGGGGTGGTGCTCGGTTGAGAGGGCGAGCATCACGAAGCCGACGATGTCGTCGTCGGCCGTGACCGCCCTCATCCATGGGACGACGGGCGCCCCGTTGACCACCTCGGGGATCAGGGCGTTGGCGAACGACTGCAGCATCGGGGCGACGAACTCCTCCTGTGTGCGGTGTGTCTTCAGAGCGGTCACCTCGTCGACGTTCTCCGGGGTGATTTCGATGAGACTTACGGCGTCGGGTGGCGTTCGGGGCCGGTCTCGCCAGGTCTCCCAGTCCGCCCTGGTCATCCCGTAGATCCAGTCGTCGGACAGTTCGTCGCCCACCCAGAACGAGGACCTCGTGTGTCCCTCGAAAAGGAGACCGCACCGTTCCAGCACCATTGCCGACGCCGGATTGTCCGGGTGCAACATTCCGCAGACCCGGGTCACACCGATGACATCGAAGAGGTACTGGACCAAGGCCTCGACAGCTTCGACGGCATATCCGTTTCCCCAGTGCTCCTTGGCGAACGTGTAGCCGACCTCAGCGGTCCTCCCCTGCCAGGAAAGCTCGGCCCCGACGTCCCCGAAGACCTCGCCGCTGTCGGGGTCACACACGACCGCCATCCACCATTCGTCGTCCTGTGGCCCTGGCAGGCTCATCACATGGGCCACGACGCGCTCACCTCGCTCGCGTGAGTAGGGAAGCTCCCAGTCCTGATACCGCGCCACGTCCGGATCCTGACGTCGTTTCACGTATGCCTCGATGTCCGCCTCCTCGAATGGGCGGATCAACAGGCGTCTGGTGCGGATCGGGGCGAACACCTCTTCGATTCAACCAGGGTGATCTCCGAGATAGCCTCCCACACATGACAGAGGGCTCGGAACGCGTGAAGGGCCCGGCGTCGTACTTCCCATCGATCGTCGAGAAGTACGGCCGGCCCATCGAAGAGTGGCAGGGTTTGATTCGGTCCAGCGAGCTGACCAAGCACATGGACCTCGTCAACTGGCTCAAGAGCGAATATGGGATGGGGCACGGTCACGCCACCGCCCTGGTCGCCTACACGCTCGCCGAGGACAAGAAAGAGACCTGAGACGCCCCAGGTATTCAAGCGACAGACCACTAGCACGGCCCAGAGGAGGGTTCCATGCGTGTGCAATCCGGTCAGCTGGTAGCCCTGGGCTACGGCGCTTATGTGCGATCCGACGAGGTGACCGCCGTCGAGCCGATCACCGAGGGCCGTGGGCCCGGAAGACGTTCCTACGTATGGGTCCGAGGCTTGCCAGAGCCACTCATTGCCTCACGCGCCGAGGGCTCGATCGTCGACGATCTGGTCACCCCGGCTGATGAGGCGGCACGGATGAAGGCCCAGCGCTCCGTCCTGACCAAGATGTCCGGCGTCCTGGACAACGTGTCACCTGGCATCCGGCGTCTCCTGGCCGAGGAGTCGGGAACCGATATGGACGACTTGCTGCGCGAGGCCAAGCGGGTGCTCGGCTGACCAAGTGGCCTGTCAGTCCCGAGGCACCAGCCTGACCAGGGGGATCGTCCGATCCGTCTTCTCCTGATACGCCCCGAACTGTGGGGCGGTGGCCACTACCAGTGATTCCCAGAGCCGGTCACGCTCCTCACCCTCGATCGGCACGGCATCGGCCTCATAGAAGTCGGCGTCGTGGCGG
>JALDXM010000252.1:0-4138 GCA_032155085.1 Actinomycetota bacterium
CTCCAGTCCAGCGGATGAGCGACCGCCATCTCCTGCGGCCGGGATCGCAGCACCCGAGCCACCATGCCGGGCGCGAACAACGCTCCCGGCGAGTCGAGCAACCCGGCGACCCGCAGGAACCGCCGGGTCACCTCCGGGTCGCCTACCTCGATGGGGATCGGGCCCTGCCTTCTGGTCAGGACCAGCAGGGCCACCAGGCCAATGACGGCCAGCGACAGGATGATGGAGATCACCAGAGCAACGGTCTCAGTGTTCATGAACATCACTGTGACATGGGGCTGTGACAGAATTGCCTCCCCCGGAGGGGGAGGTGGCCCGAAGGGCCGGAAGGGGACGGTTTTCCCTAGGGTCCGGGGATGATCCACTCAGAGCACCCGTTCCGGCAGCCGCCCGATGATCGCGACCCGGCCCGGCGCTTTCGGGGACGGCTGGCCTCAGGAGTGACCATCGTCACCGCCGGGATCGAATCGAACCGGACCGGGCTGACTGTCTCCTCGCTTCTGGTGGTCGAGGGCGACCCAGCCCTTGCCCATCTGGTGGTGGGCCCAACCACCGACCTCTGGGAGCTCGCCCCGGAAACCGGCCGGTTCATCATTCACGTGTGCCGGCACGACGACAACCAGCTGGCCGATGTCTTCGCCGGCCTCGCACCATCCCCCGGTGGGGTTTTCGCCAACCTGAACACCGAGCAGACTGATTGGGGTCCAGCCGTCGCCGACCTACGCGATCGCGCCTACTGCACCTTCGTCTCGGCTGAGGAAGCCGGATGGTCCGGTCTCATCGTCGGCCGGATCGATCGAGTGGAGGTCACCGACCTCCTGGACCCCATGGTCCATTATCGGAGCGGCTATCGCCGGCTTTCGCCCAGTGACGGGCCACTCAAGTGCTCTGTCGCTAACCCAAGATCGTGATCTGGCTGATCGCCCCGAGATGGGTCTTCACATGATTGTCCGGCACGAGCCCCGCCTCGGCCAGCTCGGCGCCGACATCCCGGTTGTTGCGACAGCCGCCCTTGGCATAGACCCGATCGATTTGGCGATCCTGTCGACGGGCAATCCAACCGACACCCGATCGCCCATGCTCGAGGAGCAGGATCCGCCCGCCCGGCTTGACCACCCGCATCATCTCCTGGAATGCGGCGACGTAGTCGGGGAAGGTGCAGCTCGAGAACGCCGACACCACGTGGTCGAAGGTGCCGTCCGAGAAGGGCAACTCCTGGGCATCACCGACCATTAGCTCAATCTCGATTCCCATCTCACGTCTCCGTCGATCTGCCTCTCTCACCATCTCTGGCGACAGATCGAGGGCTGTGATCGAGGTAGCCCGGCCCAGATAGGAAAAGTTCTCACCGGTGCCGCAGGCGACGTCGAGGACCGCACCGGTGGCGGTGGCCAGATGCTTCTTGCGCAGGTGGTTGAGGAGCAGCAGCGTGTCGGTGATGCCATTGACGAGCCTCCAGTTGCCGGCTCTTTCGTCGTACCGGCGCCGGATTTGCTCCGTGTCCAAGGACCCGACCATGGGGCTCACCCTATGCCCTTTTCATAGGGTTGGCACTGGCTCCGACTCGAGCACGACGTGTTCGACATGGCCTTCGGCCTCGAAATCATCATCGACGGGCTCGAGGCGCGCATCACCAGCTCTTAGCCGGCCTCACTGAAAAGTGAACTCGGTGACCCTCGGCGCCGGCTCGACATTGGAGACCCGGACCACCATCTCGCCGCCATCGACCTGCCAGGTGCAATAGATACTCCCTGCCGCGCCCTCACACTGAGCTTGGCTGGCAACCTCAGGCGGCTCGATCGCAGCCGCTTGGGCCGCCGCCTCGGGAGTAGCCAGAATCTCGAGGGCTGCGTCCGAGCCCTGCCTCCACGCTTCTACGAACATGTTGGCGATGTCCGCCGCCTCCGCCGGTCTCGCCACCAGCGTTTCACCACTGAACTCGTAGACGTACGGGTCGGAGCATCCAAGCGAGGGTGATAGGAGGATTTGAACCCCGATGACTTCCTGCCCACCGTCATCCCACGTGGTCAGAAGGCAAAGCCCACCCGGTTCGCTGATCGAGTGCCAGAAAAAGGCTGAAGGCTCACCGATGACCGCCCGGGCTAATTCCTCACCGGCCGAGTCGACCACCAGGGTCGCGGTCGCAGTTGGTGCTTCCTCCTCATCACCAGGCACGGCGATGATCCGATAGTGATGGGTGTCTCTGTCGAGCTCCCCGATAGCGATTCCTTCTTCCTCCGTGCTCCCACCGACGAACGGGGCAGACGTGGTCGAAACCACGATCGGAACCGTTGTCGTCGGAGATGTGGTGGCCGGGGCTGCGAAGGTGGCGGCGGGCTCCTGGGGATCGTCCATAAACGGCCCAGCCATCAGGAAGATGGGGACGGACAAGCCGAGGACGGCCAGGGCGCCAGCGGCGGCGAAGACGAGGGGACGTCTCCAGATCGGCAGGGCACGAGGCGCCGGCATCTCCTTCGCCGGAGGCACGACGATTGCTTCCGCGGCCGCCTCGAGATTCTCCCTGAGCATCTGCTCGATACTCATTCGTTGTTCTCCAGTCCTCGACGCAACCGCTTTAGGGCGCGATGAGTTCTCGTCTTCACGGTCCCCTCAGGAAGGCGGAGAACCTGGCTCGTCTCTTCCACCGACCAGTCGAGGAAGAAACGGGCGACTATCACCGCCCGATAGTCGATGGGAAGAGCCAGCACCGACTCGATGAGCTGTGGGTCCGGCACGGACTGCTCGTAGCCGGGCTCGAATGCGAGACGCGTCGTCTCACGAGACAGACGGCGGAGCCGCGACTTCCCCCAATTGACCGCCACGCGATACACCCACCCGGAAGGGTTCGCGTACGAGCTGACCTCTTGCCATCTCTGGGCTGCCCGGGCCATCGCTTCGTCGGTGGCATCGAGGGCGAGATCGCTGCTACCAAGGGCCAGGGCCGTGGCTCGATAGACCCGGGGTCGTGTCGATCGGTAGAAGGCATCGAACGACCCTGACAGATGAGGATCAGCCCGCGTTGGGGATCTGCCTTTGAAGGTCACGGATTGAGACGTGTCACGGGTGCGAACGGTTTCACAGATCTCGCATTCCACACGACGCGAAAAACCCCGAGGGAGTGTTGGCCGAAGCCATCACCCTCTCGGGGCTTTCGACCTTGCTGGCACTCCGACCCCGAAGGGTTGGTCTCCCAGCTAGGTCTCGAAGTCACCTCTCGGTCACTTCCAGTCCGATCTGGAGTTACCTCCAAGTCGGCTCCGCCACCATAGGCAGGCCGTTTCGCGGCGGGCAAGCCCAACGCCTGATTGAATTTCGCGAGCTAACGGAGTTCTTCGCGACCGGCGATCGGGTTACCCCGAGGACCGCCCCTAACCTGCCCGGCATGGCGGATCAGGACCAAGTCAGGCAGCTGGGACGACTCCTGGGTGCAGCTGCACGGGACCATCACGAAGAGCACGGAGGGGACCCGGCTCCTACCTGGGCAGACTGGTATGCGGGCTGGCTCGTGGGAAAGATCGACGCTTACGTCGGGTTCCAGCCATCGGTGGAGCAGATCATCGACTGGCTGCGGGAAGCGGACGAGAGATTTCGCTCGGAGCAGCCCGACACCAAATGGCCCTACTTCTACGCCGAACTGATCCTCGACTCGTTGGCACCGGCCGGCCGCCGAGAGGACACCGCTTTCACCTGACCGGGGTCAGGTCGCCTTCTCGGACCTGACCAACGGGGCCACTTCCTTGCCCAACAATTCGATGGAGCGGAGCACCTGCTCATGGGGCAGCGTGCCCACGCTTATGTGAAGCATGAACCGATCGATGCCGAGGACCCGCTTCATTCTGTCGATCTTGGCTGCCACGGTCTCCACATCGCCGAGCACCAGAGATCCTTCCGGCTCACGCATCATGTCGAACTGGGCGCGGGTCATCGGCCCCCACCCACGCTCCCGACCCAGCCTGGTCATGGCCACGGCGTAGGCGTTGTAGTACTCGTCGGCGGCCTGATCATTGCTGTCGGCCACGTACCCATGAGCGTGCACGGCCAGCGGGGCCAGCTCGGGGTCGTGGCCCGATTCGGCCAACGTCTTGCGATGCAGGTCGGCGAAGAAGGCGAAGCGGTCGGGGTTCCCGCCGATGATGGC
>JALDXM010000253.1:0-4124 GCA_032155085.1 Actinomycetota bacterium
AACTCGGTGACTTCATCGAGGACGAGGACGCCGCCGACCCGGTGCAGATGACCGAGGAGATGGACGTCGCCAACTCCCTCCGAGTGTCGATCGAGCGTCTTCCCGAGCGTGAGGGCCGGATCCTCGCCCTTCGCTACGGGTTCTATGACGGCGTGCCCCGCACCCTCGAGGAGATCGGCGACGAGTTCAATCTCACCCGTGAGCGCATCCGCCAGCTGGAGAAGCTGGCCCTCTGCCGTCTCCGCCACCCCTCCTTCGGGATCCGCGAAGCCGATCTCGTCTGACCCGCTCTAACGTTCACCCCAGATGAGGCTGGGTGATCTCGTGAGCAATTCGCCGCATGTGTGCGGGCCTGAGACGACGATTCTGGATGCCGCTGTGGCCATGGAGGGCTCAGATCTGGGGTCGCTCGCCGTCGTCGAAGGGCGCGACCTCGTGGGGCTCATCACCGAGCGAGACTTGCGCCGGTCTGTCGCCGAGGGGGTCGACGTCGCTTCGGCGGTCTCGTCCATCATGAGCTCGGACCCCGACACGTTCGATCCTGACCTGGACGTTTGGGACGCGGCGGCGTGGATCGCCGAGTCGGGATATCGCCATCTCCCGGTCATCGACGACGATGGTGTCCTGCTCGGAGTGGTGTCCGTTCGCGACCTGCTCAAGGCGCTCGTCGACACCGTTTGAGCCTGTTCAGCTGGTCGGTATCCACACCAGCTTCAGCTCGGCGACCCTGACATCGGTCTTCTCGAGCGGTATCTCGATCTCGTCGACTTCCAGCTTCGCAGCGAACTCGTCCTCGAGGTCGGCCACTGCGTCTTCGAGATCAGCCTTCAGCTGCTCGAGGTCGGCCTGTTCGTCGGCGAGTGCCACTCTCGCGTTCTCGGCCCGGGCTTTGGCCTCGCTGCTGGCCGAGCGGCGCCGCGCCGCCTGACCGATCGGGAGGGACCTCTTTCCTTTGCCGAGGAGCATGCCGAGAAGGTCTCCGGCGCCTGACACCAGCTCCTCGGTTTGCTTCGAGCCAGCCGTCGTCTCCAGATCGGCGACGCGGTTCTCTGCTTTGGCCAGAGCGGCATGGGCTCTCTCCAGCCGGGTGGCGTGTTTGTCGCGCAGCTTGGCGATGGCATCGTCCATTGCCTGCTCTGCGGCCTCGGCGACTCGTGCCTCGAATTCCTCCCGTGTCTCCCCGGGGCGACTGAAGAGCTTGAGCGCCTCGTTCTTGTACACGGTCACCTTCCTCGCTCCCACGAGGTAGTTGGTGAGATCCTTGCCCAGGTTGGCCCAATACGTCTTGGTGTCGAGCTTCACGTCAGGGAGGGCGAACGTCGCCGACGCAGGGGTTTCAGGCCTGAAGTCGCGGGCGTCGTGATCGACTTCCTTGATCGACTCGGGGGTGAGCACCGGGCCCAGCGGGAAGACCACGGCCTCGAACACCTCCTGGTGATTGACCGCAGCCTTGGTGTCGTCATACAGCAGATTGACCAGGGCGGCTGCCGCCGGTTGATAGTGGGTGGCGGTGGGATCGACTCCCACCTCGCCGGCCCATGCCGCGGCCGGGTCGAGAAAGACCGACTGCACGCCGTCGGCGACCGCGGGCTGGATGGGCACCGCATCGTCCCCCGGCTCGGCCGCAATGGCGGTGGCCGGCGCCGGCACCGCGGTGCCCGTTTCGGCGACCGGTGCTGCTGAGGCTGCGGGCGCAGCTCCCGGTGCTGCCGGTTCGGCCGGCGGGGCAACTTCCGTTGTTACGGCCGGCTCCATCGCGTCCCTCTTGCCCGCCATCAGTGTCGAAACCCGTTCCCGGGTGAGGGGCCCGGCCAGGTACGACATGGCGAACCTCGTCCCGAACAGTTTGGGTTCCGAGGCCTTGGCAGAGGCCATCACGAACTGACGCTTCTCCAGGTCGGAGATCTGTTTGCCGACTGTGGCGACGTCCACCCCTCCGGTGGCGCTGTCGATCCCCTCCAGGATCCGCTTCTTGTCGTTCTCGGTCTGGAGGCGGCCGACCATCCAGGTTGATGCGTTCGACATCGCCTTGTAGTCGAGGTCGACCGGGTTCTGAGTGGAGAGGACCAGCCCGACCCCGTGGGCCCGGGCCTGTTTGAGGATCGTCAGGATCGGTTTCTTCGACGGCGGTTCCGCCGTGGGCGGCACATAGCCGAACACCTCGTCCATGTAGATCAGGGCCCGCAGATCGGAGGTGCCTGGCTGGGTGCGGAACCAGGAAACGACCTTCGAGAAGAGCAAGGTGACGACGAACATGCGCTCGGCGTCCGACAGGTGGCTCAGGTAGACGATGGCCGCTTTGGTCTTCTCGCCACCAGTGAGCATCTGGCCGACGTCGAGCGGAGCCCCTTCCAGCCACGACGCGAAAGAAGGTGAGGCGAGCAAGCCGTTCAGCTTCATCGCCAGGGCCATGCGGTCCTTCTCAGGGAAGAACGTGTCGACGTCGAAGACGCCGAGCTTGCGGAAAGGCGGCTTGGGAACCTGTCCGACCAGCGCGGCGAGGTCGAGGTCGCGACCTTCCCGCCAGAATGTCTCGATGATCGTGCTGAGGAGGATGTGCTCCGGTCCCGACACCGGGTCCGACTCGATCCCGGCCAGCGAGAGCAGTGAGGAGACGAATGCCTCGATCTCGTCGTTGATCAACTCGCCCTGAGACTCCCAGTCGAGAGCCGGCGCCTTCATCGAGCCGAGCACATTGAGCCCGACGCCCGCACCCGATCCCGGGGTGTAGATGGTCATCTCCGACCCGTCACGGAGCTGCTTCATCCGCTCTGGTGTGATCCCGGCCCCGGCCAGGCCCTCCTTCCACATGTTGGCCGTGTCGGCAGCCAGCTGGTCCGGGGTCATGCCTTTTCGCTCTGCCTCGGCCTCGTCGATCCAGGGCTTGAAATCGGTCGGAGCGAAGTCGGGGAAGTTGAGCAGCAGGTTCCCCATGTCACCCTTCGGGTCGAGGATGAAGCAGGGAATCCCGTTGAGCAGAGCCTCCTCCATGATGGTGACGGCCAGACCGGTCTTGCCCGATCCGGTCATACCTACGACCACTCCATGTGTTGTGAAGTCGGCGCTGTCGAGGATGAAGGGCTCTTTTGCCTCGTCAAGCCCGACTCCGATGAACAGATGGCCCTTCTCGATCTCCATCGACCGAAATATATGTGATGGATCAGAGCGGGCTCGAAACACGAGAAGCCTTGCCCACCCAGGGGGATACAAGGGGGGTCGTCCTCCCTTGGATTACCTGGCCGGTCAGACCTCGGGCGGCGGCCGGTAGTGACCGGTAGTGAACTTGCCGCTGTCGACTTCCACCACCCAGATAGAGCCTTTGGAGCAATAGAACCGGGAGTCGAGGCTCAGACCGGCCCACATCATGCGGTTGATCAACGCGGGGATCACATCCCCGTGAGAAGAGATCACGGCGTTGGCCCCCACCAGCCCATCGACCAACGCGTAGGTGGCGTCCAGGTCTGGCTCCTCAGCAAGTAGTCGAGTGGTCTCGATGGAGGCTCCGGTGAGCTTGGACAATGGCTTGACCGACTGAACACAACGCTCATATGGGCTGGAGAGGATCCGCTCGATGCCGGCATCCGCCAGGGAGTTGGCGATCGCCTCCGCCTCTCGCCATCCCTTCTTGGTGAGGGACCGGTTCTCGTCGTGGCCTTCCCATTTCGCCCTGTTCCCGGCAGTGGCGTGTCGCAGCAGATAGAGAGTCCCGGTCTGAGAGAGTCGCTTGAGGTCGGTATCCGCGATCAGATCCCTATCCAGGTCGTAGGTGAGGCGCTTCATCGCATTCGACCTCGACAGCCATTCGATCTGGTCTACCTCTGAGTTCTTCTTGAAGGGCCGGCTGTCGGGCAGCGGTCGCATGGCGAACCAGGCCACCTCCTTGACCCCGCCCTGGATCCGGTAGCGGGTGGTGCCGAGAGGGGCCACGATGCGGCAGCGCTGGCCGGTTTCCTCGAGGACCTCTCGGATCGCCGTCTCCTCCGGCGATTCACCGTCGTCCGCCTTGCCCTTGGGAAGCGTCCAATCGTCGTACTGCTGACGGTGAACCATCAAGACCCGGATCATGCCTTTGGGGGTCTTGCGGTAGACGACGCCCCCGGCCGCCCGAATCACTTGCGTCACTG
>JALDXM010000254.1:0-4123 GCA_032155085.1 Actinomycetota bacterium
GATCACGAGGAGCGGGATGCCGCCGATGGCCAGCAGCCACATCTTGACCGCCGAACGCTGGACGACGACCGTCATCTCTTGACGCCGAGGTCCTTGGGCAGCACCAGCGGGACGTATGGGATCGACTGCTCCTCGAAAGCCTCTTCGGCCCGACCCTCGGAGCGGTCGACCAGGGCGATTGCCTGGATCACCCTGAGGCCCGCAGCGGTGGCGGCCTCGGCCGCGTCGAGGGCGGCGCCTCCGGTAGTGGTGGTGTCTTCGACGATGGCCACCGGCATCCCTGCCTTGACCGGGCCTACCACCCGGCCCGTGATCCCATACTGCTTTGTCGTCTTGCGAATGGAAAAGGCGTTGATCTCCCGGCCCCGGGAGTTGGCGACTACGGCAACCGCGAGGGCGATCGGGTCGGCGCCCATCGTCATCCCACCGACCGCCCGGACCTCGGGGTCCAGCACCTCGAGGACCGCGTTGCCGACGATCGGGGCGCCCTTGCCGCTGAAGGTGGTCTGCCGGGCATCGAGGTACCAGTCGGACCGCAACCCGGAACGCAACGTGTATGGGCCGTCGGTGAAGAGGGCGTGATGACGCAGGTGGTCGATGAGGGCTTGACGGGACACGGCGACCCATCGTATTGGCCCTGGGCGGGGTATGAACCATCGCGCCGACAGCGGTACGGTTTCCAGCATGGATCTGTACCTCGTGCGGCATGGCCAGCCCGACTGGACTCCCGGCCAGATCGCCCGCAACGATCCAGATTTGACCGATCTCGGGCACGAGCAGGCGAAGCGGGTAGCTCACCGGATCGCCGGCATGGAGCCCTTCGACGAGCTCTGGGTCTCCCCGATGAACCGGGCTCGTGAGACATCGGAACCGGTCGCCTCGGAGATCGGGATCACTCCCGAGGTCTATTCGTGGCTCGCCGAGATCCAGAACCCACCCGAGTGGGAGGGAACGCCGGCCGAAGAGATCGAAAAGGCATTCGAGGAGGCCAACTTCCGCACGATGGAGGAGATGTGGGACGGGCTTCCTGGTGGAGAGTCGTTCCGCGCCTTCCACAGGCGTGTAGTCGACGGGCTGGAGGAGACCCTGGCCGCCCACGGGATCAAACCGATGCACGAGCAGCATCGGCATCTCTGGGATGTCGATGATCCCGGGATGCGAGTCCTGGTCGTGGCCCACGCCGGGACCAACGCGGTGGTCCTGGGACGGCTGCTCGGCCTCGAGCCCGTCCCATGGGAATGGGACCGATTTCGCCAGCCCCACACGGGGGTATCCCGGCTGACCATGGACCGGATCAGCGAAGGCTGGGGCTTCTCGCTGCGGCAGTTGGGCGATGTGGGCCATCTCGATGACGTGATGGTCACCGAATAGCTGGATGCCTTAGACGATGGCGGCGATCGTGGCCGTCAGATGCACGGCTCCGGCCACGACCGCGGCAACCGTCGCCATACGACCTGCTAGCCGAAGGCCGGCCGGCGGCGCAATAGCCCTGCGCAAGTCCAGGATCCACCACGACAATGTCACCACGGCGGTAATGACGAGCATGACGCCAGTCCAAATCGGGGGGTGTATACAGGAACACGCGCTGGCGGAGAAGAAGAGACCGAGGGTGCCGATTGTCAGCGGAATGCCCACGACAGCCAGAAGTGCATAGACGATGGTGGAAAGAACACCCCGGCGAGCCGGGAGACGGCGTTCCAGCACTGCGTCGAGGCGATGTAGCACGAACCCGAAAAGGAAGACCAGGGACAGGAGCAATATCAGGTCGACAACCGGAGGGGTCAGGATGAGGAAGTCAGGGTTGTCGGCCTCGATGAGAAGGAAGCCGCCAATAGCAGTAGCACCGAGGCCGACAATCAGCGGTTTGTCCGGCACCCACTCCTTGACGATGACCCACACGACACCGGCGAACAGCCCGCCGGCGAGCCCACCGAAGATCAAAAGGCCAAGCGTGCCCTCCACCGTGAACTCCCCGATTCGGTTCCCGTTCTCGGTGAAGCGCCCGACCGCATCGGGATGGAGCAGGCGCGAGATGAACATGACCAAACGCCCACCGAGACCGAGAATCAGCACGCCAGCGGTCACGGCGGCCAGCCCCCGGACCGCGATCCAACGCAAGCGCCCGATCAGCCGATCGGTGAGTGTGCTCGCAACGGATGCATGGCTCGCGGTGATCTCGTCGCTCACTGGGTGAAGGGTGGCCGCTGCTTGCGGTAGGAGTTCTTCTTGAGGATCTTCCCGTCACGCACCGTCAGGAAGTCGCAGCCGTTCACCTCGAGACGCCGGCCATCGGACAGGGTTCCGGTCAGGGTCCACTCGGAGACCGCATAGTCGGGGCTCATGACGTGATGATGGCCGCCTCCCCAGTGAGCGTCGGGCATGGACGAAAAGACGTCGGCGAACGCCTGCTCGACCTTCGGGTGACCCTCATACCGGGTGCCACAGACCTCAGGCCCGCCCGAGGACTCGAAGACACAGTCATCGGCGAAGAGTTCCATCAGCCCCTCGAGATCGTGACGGTTCCATGCTTCGATATGCCTGACCAGGAGCTCCTCCAAGCTCGAGCCGTTCCCTTCCACATGACCTCCCTGTGCGACGCCCAGGATGTTCGCACTTACGATCGAGTGGTGACGTCCCGTGACCTCCAGCGGTATTTCGAGGGTCGGCCGGAGTCGGAGAAGATCTTCCACATCCTGACCGACAGGATCGAGGCGCTGGGAGGAGCCGACATCACGGTCGGTTCCCAGATCAGCTTCGGGCGGAAGCGGAAATTCGCCTGGTTCTGGCTGTACAACATCACCAAGAAGAATCCGAATGGCGTTCCCCAGCTGATGCTGGCCCTCGGTCACGAACGACCCAGCGAGCACACCCGTCTGGTCACTCAGGCCGGGAAGAAGCGATGGAACCACCAGATCATGGTCAGATCCGAAGCCGACGCCCGCAGCGACTGGCTGGGCGAGCTCCTCGCCCAGGCTCATCACTACGGCGATGGATAGCGCCCCGAGATCAGGCCTGGGCTGGCTCCAGGACCACAACCGCGGTCTCACCGGACCGAAGGGCGGCATAGCCATCGAGATTGGTGTCGATCTCTCGCCATCGGGCCCACAGACGCGCCCGCTCCTCGCCCACGGCGGCTCGACCCGTCACCTGTGTCCGGCCCCCCGGCAGATCGACGATTGCCTCTGGATTGGCCTGGAGGTTGAGCCACCAGCCCGGCTCGGGGCTGTCCCAGCCGTTCATCGCCATGGTCACCAGGTTGGGGCCATCGTCGAAGTATCCAAGGATGACGCTCCGTTCCTGACCACTGCGACGCCCGATGGTGGTCAGACGCATCATCCCGTACCGATTGCCCTTGGGAGATCGCAGGCCAAATCGTCCGCCGCTGAGACGAAAAAGACCCCTGTGCACTGACCAGAAGGACCGCACTACCCAGCGCGGGGGGAGAGTCGCCTTGCTCTCCGTTTGGTCCGGCAACGGGATCCTTTCGCTCGACTTCGAGAGGCAGGGTATTGCTGATTGAGCCTCGGTGCCCTCACCTAGGGTGGTCCCGTGACCCCGGACGAAATCGTCGATCACGCAGAGAGCGAGCTGACCGGCACCCTCGTAGTCGTTGCTTCCGAGGAGAATGGTGCACCCGAGGTCGCCTGGGGTGACACCTTCCTCATCTACGACCCCGATCGGGTCATCCCTGCCGAGAAGCAGTTCCCCTACGCCACGGTCGTCGTGAACGACTACCCGGGCTTCGACGAGTTCTCGGACCTGGCCCGGGATGGGGTCTACCGGGTCAACATCTGGGTGAGCAAGGACACCTTCGATGAGGAGACACCTGATGAGAATCCGGACACCATCGACTACACCGCGTTCGACCGGATCATCCCGCACCCCGTTTATGGGGCGCAGTCGTGGCTGAGTGTGGTCAACCCGGGCCAGGAGACCGATGTCAAGGTCAGGGAACTACTCGCCGAGGCTCACGACCGGGCACGTGCTCGCTATGAGAAACAACGCTCGCGGAGCGGCGAGCCGGCTACTTCCCGAAGCGACGATCCCGGCTCGTGAAGTCGCGCAGGGCGCGGAGGAAGTCGACCCGGCGGAATGCCGGCCAGTTGACGTCGACGAAGACGAA
>JALDXM010000255.1:0-4114 GCA_032155085.1 Actinomycetota bacterium
CCCTCCACACTATGGTTGCGAAGGGTGACGGCACATGGGGGCTTCGACCTTCGGGACGGAGGAGGCTTCGGTGAAGGCTGAGCAGTGACGAGCTACATCATCCGGCGGCTCGGGCAGTTCGTCCTGGTGTTCTTCGCCGCCACTTTTCTCATCTATGCCATGGTCTTCGCCATCCCGGGAGACCCGATCAGGGCCCTGGCCGGAGACAAGCCGATGCCCGACTCGCTGCGGCAGACGCTCACACAGCAATTCCATCTCGATGAGCCACTCATCGTCCAGTACTGGTACTACATAACCGGTGTCCTGCAGGGCGATCTCGGTACCAGCTTCAACAACCGTGAGGTCACCGAGATCATCTCCGAGCGCTTCCCACGGACGCTTCGCCTCGCCATCTACGCCTTCATCATCGAAGTCATCATCGGCGTTTCTGCCGGCATATGGGCGGGTATCCGCAAGGACAAGTTCTTCGATTCCCTGGTCAAAGTGAGCACGGTGGCGGTCATCTCGGTTCCCATATTCGTCCTGGGCTTCATGGCCCAACTCGTCATCGGGGTCAGGCTCGGCTGGCTTCCGGTGACCGCCGGAAACCCCCCGAGTCTCTACGGGTATTTGTTGCCGGCGATCGTCCTTGCCTCGGTCTCATTGGCCTATGTGGCCCGTCTCACCCGATCCAGCCTGGTGGAGAACCTTCGCTCGGACTACGTGCGCACCGCCAAGTCCAAAGGGCTGACCCAGCGCCGGGTGATCGGGGTCCATACCTTCCGCAACTCATTGATTCCCGTGGTCACCTTCCTCGCCATCGACCTCGGGGCCTTGATGGGTGGCGCCATCGTCACAGAGACGATCTTCAACATCCCCGGGATCGGCCGAGCCGTGTACGAGGCCGTTCTTGCGCAGGAGGGCAATGTGGTCGTCGGGATCGTGACCGTGCTCGTCATCATCTATGCGGTGGCCAACCTCGTCGTCGACGTCATGTACGCCGTGCTCGACCCGAGAATCCGTTATGACTGACACCACCAACAAGCCACCGACGGAGGCGGTGCTCGCACCGGACGTAGCCACACCCGAGGTGGTGCCGGCCCAGGCTCCGCAACAGGGCAAGCCGACCAGCCTGTGGAGCGACGCCTGGAAGGAGCTGAGACGGAAGCCGAGCTTCGTCATCTCGGCCGTCATCATCATCATCATGATGACGATGGCAATTGTTCCACAGCTGTTCACCTCGGCTGACCCTCGGGACTGCAATCTCCTCGATGCACTTCAGCCGCCGAGCGCCGAGCACTGGTTCGGCTTCGATCTTCAAGGCTGTGACTATTACGCGCGAACCATCTATGGGGCTCGCAACTCGATCACCATCGGGCTGGTGGTCACCCTCTTCTCGACACTCATCGCAGTGAGCCTCGGGTCCCTCGCCGGTTACAGGGGAGGTTGGATCGACTCGTTTCTGGCCCGCCTCGCCGACATCTTCTTCGCCATCCCCCTGATCCTGGCCGGAATCGTGTTCCTGAATGCCTTGGGCACCAAGAGCGTCTGGACGGTCAGTGGGGTGCTGATCGTGTTCGGCTGGCCCACCATGCTGCGACTCATGAGATCCACGGTCCTCTCCATCAGGGAGCTGGACTATGTCGACGCGGCTCGGGCCCTGGGAGCCAGCGACTGGCGGATCATCACCCGCCATGTCCTCCCCAACGGCATTACCCCCGTGATCGTCTACGCCACCATCACCGTCGGCGTGGTCATCTCGGCCGAAGCCACCCTCTCCTTCCTCAACGTCGGGCTTCAGCTACCCGCCATCTCCTGGGGCCTGATGATCTCGGTGGCGCAGAATCGGATCCTGGAGGCCCCGCATCTCCTTCTCTTCCCCGGCCTCTTTCTCAGTGTCACCGTGTTCTCTTTCATCCTCATGGGGGACGCTCTCCGAGACGCCCTGGATCCCAAGCTGCGATGACCAAGGTCACCCCGTTGGACACCGCGTACGTTCCGCACGGGCCCGAGACGGGCGTATTGCTCGAAGTGCGCGATCTCGAGGTCGAGTTCCGGATGCGCTCGGGCACTGTCAAAGCATCCAACAAGGTCAGCTATCACGTCGACAAGGGCGAGACTCTGGCCATCGTGGGGGAGTCGGGCTCGGGCAAGACCGTCAGTGCCCAGGCCATCATGGGGATCATCGACTCACCGCCCGGCTTCATCACCGGTGGCGAGATCTTGTTCCGCGGCAAAGACGTCCTGAAGATGGACGAGAAGGAACGGCGTCAGGTCAGGGGCGACCGCATCTCGATGATCTTCCAGGATGCCCTCACTGCCCTCAACCCGGTGTTCTCCGTGGGTTGGCAGATCGCCGAGATGTTCCGGAAGCACCGGGGCATGTCGAAAGCGGAGGGTTACAAGCGAGCGGTCGAGCTGATGAACATGGTGAAGATCCCGTCGGCTGCCGAGCGGGTAAACGCCTATCCGCACGAGTTCTCCGGTGGCATGAGACAGAGGGTGATGATCGCCATGGCGCTTGCCTTGGACCCCGACGTCCTCATCGCCGATGAGCCCACTACCGCCCTCGACGTCACTGTGCAGGCCCAGATCATGGAGCTGCTCGCAGACCTGCAGCAACAGACCGGCATGGGGCTGATCCTCATCACCCACGACCTCGGGGTAGTGGCAGAGGTCGCCGATCGGGTGTCGGTCATGTACGCCGCCGAAGTGGTGGAGAACGCCGACATCGGCGAGCTCTTCGAGCGGCCTTACCATCCCTACACCGAGGGCCTGATGCGGTCACTGGTTCGTCCCGACCATAAGGGGGGCCGGCTCTCGCCGATAAAGGGCTCGCCACCCGACCTCCTCCACATCCCTTCAGGGTGCCCGTTCCACCCCCGTTGTGACTATGTCCAGGACATCTGCAGGACCGACGACCCTCCGCTGCGCGTAATCGAAGAGGGGCGCTCGTCCGCGTGCCATTTCGCCGAAGTGTTCTCCGATGCCTGAGCCGATCCTCTCGGTCCGCGACCTCGTCATGCACTACCCGATTCGGGCCGGTGTGTTCAGACGGCAGGTGGGCTCGATCAAGGCCGTCGACGGGGTCAGCTTCGATCTCATGCCCGGCGAGACCTTGGGCCTGGTGGGGGAATCGGGCTGCGGGAAGTCCACTGTGGCCCGAACGCTGCTTCGTCTTGTGCAACCCACGTCCGGTCAGGCGTTGTACAAGGGCACCGACATCTTCTCGCTGGACAAACGCGAGCTCCGTGAGATCCGCCAGCACATCCAGATCATCTTCCAGGACCCCTACGCCTCCCTGAACCCGCGCATGACGGTGGGTGACATCATCGCCGAGCCCTGGGCGATCCACAGCGGCCTCATGCCCAAGAACAAGGTGCGGGATCAGGTCCGCCAGTTGCTCGAGTTGGTTGGCCTCAACCCGAACCACATCAACCGCTACCCCCACCAGTTCTCCGGTGGCCAGCGTCAACGGATCGGCGTGGCCCGGGCGCTTGCGCTCAATCCCAGCATCATCATCTGTGACGAGCCGGTCTCCGCCCTCGATGTCTCGGTGCAGGCCCAGGTGGTCAACCTCCTCGAGGACATCCAGGACGAGTTCAACCTCTCTTACATATTCATCGCCCACGACCTGTCGGTGGTCCGCCACATCGCCGACCGGGTGGCAGTGATGTACCTGGGCAAGATCGTTGAAGAGGGAGTCGAATCCGACCTCTATGGGAATCCGTCGCATCCCTACACCCAGGCGCTTCTCTCCGCGGTCCCGGTGCCCGATCCCTCCAGCGAGAAGAAGACGCGGATCCTGCTCCAGGGAGACGTGCCTTCGGCTGCCAACCCACCGTCCGGCTGCCATTTCCGCACCAGATGCTGGAAGGCGCAGGACATCTGCGCCGAGGTGGAGCCGCCGCTCGAGCAGCACTTCGACACCATGGCTGCCTGTCACTTCGCCGCACCCCGCGAAGTGTTCGCCGAAGCTGACTGAATCTGTCGGGGGCTTCGGCTCCGCGTCTAGATCTTCTCGATCGCTTTCAGGCTCTCTGGATTCTCCAGACCGGAGAGGTCCCCCGGCTCCTTCCCCAGTGCCACCGCCTTGATGACCCGTCGCATGATCTTGGCCGAGCGGGTTCGGGGC
>JALDXM010000256.1:0-4102 GCA_032155085.1 Actinomycetota bacterium
GCCCGGGGATGGCGAGGCTGTTGTGCGGGTACATGCCTCGTCGTTGAACACCGCTGATCTCCACATGGTCACCGGGACACCCAGGCTCGCACGGATCGGAACCGGTCTCACCGCTCCCAGGGACCGTGTCATCGGCCTCGATGTGGCCGGAACCGTGGAAGATGTTGGAGAGGGCGTCAGCACGCTCGAACCAGGTGACGAGGTGTGGGCCGATCTCAGCCTCGTCGGGAACGGCGCCTTGGCCGAGTATGTGTGTGCCGCGGAGGATGTCTTCTCGCCAAAACCGGCCGGCATCGACTTCGAGGAGGCTGCCACGATGCCCCATTCGGCAATCCTCGCCCTCCAGGGCCTGCGCGCCTGGAACCGACCGATCGAGCCGGGCCACAAGGTTCTGGTCAACGGCGGCGGCGGCTGTGTCGGGCCGTTCGGGATCAAGATCTCCAAGGCCAACGGCGCAGAGGTGACCGGCGTGGATCACGACGGAAAACTCGATCTCATGCGGTCGGCGGGGGCGGACCACGTGGTGGATTACACCCGCGAAGACGTCACCCGCAACGGTGTTGTCTACGACCGCATCCTCGATATCGCGACGGGCCGGTCGGTTCTGGAGTTCCGGCACTCGCTGGCCCCGAATGGCACCCATGCCGTCATCGTCGACAGCATCGGTGGATTGTTCGGGGCGGCGACGGTCGGCTCAGTCATGAGTATGGGGAGCGAGAGGCGGATGGGGATGTTCATGTGGAAGGCCAACGATCGCGAGGATCTGGCCTACCTCGCCGGTCTTGCAGACGCAGGAGCCCTGCACCCGATCATCGATCGACAGATCGAGCTCGACGAGGTTCCGGCCGCCCTTCGTGACATGCAGGAGGGCAAGACCCGTGGCAAGGTCGTCGTGTCCATCGGGCCTGGTGAAGCATCATGAAGGCGGTCACACAGGACCGATATGGGTCGTCAGAAGTCTTGAGGCTCGCTGAGGTCGATACCCCTGAGATCGGTGCACACCAGGTGCTCATCGAGGTTCGAGCGGCATCGATCAACGCGGTGGATCCTGCAGTCATGCGCGGCATGCCCTATGTGTTGCGTCTTGGCTTCGGGCTGCGACGACCACGATTCGGGATCCGGGGAAGCGACGTGGCGGGGACGGTGGTTCGGGTCGGGTCAGGAGTGACCAGGTTCAAGGCCGGGGACGAAGTCTTCGGGGCGGGGAAGGGGGCCTTTGCCGAGTTCGCAGTCGCCAGGGAGGGGGCGCTGGCCCTCAAGCCCGATCATCTGTCCTTCGAACTCGCGGCGGCCATGCCGATGGCCGGTCTCACCGCCTTGCAGGGGTTGCGCGATGTGGCCCGCATCGAGCCGGGCCAGACGATCCTGGTCAACGGGGCATCCGGTGGCGTCGGCACTTTCGTCGTCCAGATCGCACGAGCGCTTGGCGGCGATGTGACCGCCGTGTGCAGCACCAGGAACGTCGAAACGGCGCGGTCGATCGGGGCCAATCGGGTCATCGACTACACCCGTGCGGATTTCACGGCGGAGCCGGGTCATTTCGATGTCGTGTTCGACAACGCGGCCAGCCACTCTCTGTCCGTCACCCGTGGGCTGCTGAGGAGCCGCGGCATGCTGATACCGAACAACGGTGCCCTATCGAGTCGTTGGATGGCCAGTTTGCCCCGTCTGCTCCATGCCATCGTTGTGTTTCCCTTCGTACCCCAGCGTCTGGGTCTGTTCGTCTCGAAGGTCACAACTGAGGATCTCGAGGCCCTGGCCAGGATCAGCGAGAACGGCGAGGTGACGCCAGTGATAGACCGCATCTACGGGCTGGATGACGTTCCCGACGCCATGACATACGTGGGGGAGGGGCACGCCCGAGGAAAGGTCGTCATCACCGTCTGACCTGGCTTTATGCCCTCTAGACACGCCCGCTGACAAGATCCGGGAACCGCATTGCGGTCTGTGGCGTCACAAACCAGGGCTCCCAAAGCGGCGGCGTCATGACACCTTCCAAACCAACTCAGGCCTTCACCCCTGCGGGTGCCACCGGGCACGAGGCCCGGTCCTGATGCGCATCCTCGTCGTCGAGGACGAACAGGACCTGGCTCTGGCGATCGCAGACAGCCTGCGCCGGGACGGATATGCCGTCGATATCGCTCCCGACGCCCGTACCGCCATCGACCTCGCCACCTTCAATCCCTATGACGTGGTCTGCCTCGACCTCAATCTCCCGGACGGCGATGGGCTCGAGGTGTGCCGGCGGGTATTGGCCGAAACGGGACGCGTCCTCGGTCCCGCCCCGGCACCCAAGATCCTCATGCTCACCGCTAGGGGCAGCGTGGACGATCGGATACGCGGGTTGGACGAGGGTGCCGACGACTATCTGGTCAAGCCGTTCTCACTCGGTGAGCTCAGCGCTCGGATCCGGGCTCTGCTCCGCCGGGACACGCCTGCGGGCAGCTCCATGATCTCGCTGGCCGGTATCGAGATGGACACAGCCCGCCATGAAGTGGCGTTCAACGGCCAGACCGTCCCCCTGACAGTGAAGGAGTTCGCCCTGCTCCGCTGGTTCCTCCTTCATCCGCACGAGGTGCACAGTGCCGAGCGCCTCCTCGAGCACGTGTGGGACGAGCACGCCGACCCATTCACCAACACCGTCCGCATGACCCTCTCCAACCTGCGCCGCAAGCTCGCCGCCACCGGCTCCGCTCCACCCATCGTCACCCTGCCCGGCCGGGGCTACATGCTGGAGGCGAGCTGATGACCAGGTCCAGGGTGGTCCTCACCTTCCTGCTCGCTGTACCGGCACTGCTGCTGGCCGGGGTGGTGATGGTGGCCAGCCTCGCCATCCTGCTGAGCGATCCGGGTGAAACCACCGATGCCGGCCTGGCCCAGGTGGGTGACGACCTGGCTCTGGTGGTGGTGGTCGACGAAGGTGTCACCGATGGTCTCATCGATGCCGGGCTTCTCGCGCCCGCGCTAGCCCTCATCCCGGCGCTGGTGCTCGCCTGGTGGGTGGCCGGGAAAGTGAAGCGCGTGGTGACGAAGGCGCAGGCTGAGATTGCCACGGCCGACGCGGAGCGCAAGAGCCGTCTGCAGGAGGTGGCGCATGAGCTGCGGACACCTCTCGCTGTGATGGGGACAAATCTCGAGCTGGCCTCCCTCGAGACCCCGGGAGACACCGGGTACATCGACGCCGCCCGCCGGGCCGTGGATCGGATGGCGCGGACCGTCGACGACCTCGCGGGACATGGCCGTCTCGCGGTGGAGCAGGGTGATGGGCTCGCCGATCTCGGCCAGATCGCACAGGCGGCGGTAGCCGAGCACACCGGGCCTGGGCTGGCCAACGGCGTCATGGTCAGGGCCATTGGTGCCATGCCGACGTTTGTCCCGTCTGTCGATCCTGCGGCGGTCCGAACTGCGATCGGCAACTTCCTGGGCAACGCTGTGCGGCTGGCGCCTGCCGGGTCCACCATCAGCGTGGACTGGGGAGAGGTCGGGTCCTGGGCATGGCTCGCCGTCAGCGACGAAGGCCCTGGCCTGTCGCCCGGTCTCCACTCGCGGGTTTTCGAGCGCGGGTGGCAGGGGTCACACGACCGGCATCGCGCCGAAGACGGCGACGCGGGCCTCGGCCTCACTATTTCGCGGCAGCTCACCGAGGCGCAGGGTGGGGCGGTCACGGTCGAATCCGAGGAGGGAGCCGGAAGCACCTTCGCCATATGGCTGCCGCTCGAAGCCGGTGCCGATCGACGTGATGTCGTCGCTCGTGACCAGGTCCACCCCGTGATGAGCCCCTGGTCCAGAGAGCCCCTTCACGCTTGACGGGCCTTTTAAAGGCCATCTCATATCTTGCGCCGTCATAGCCCATCGGAGGACTGTCTTGACCCAACTCGATCCCAGCCCGCCCAAGCTTCGGCCGCGCAAGCGCTCCTGGCGTGATCTCCCAGCTTCGCCGCCGATCGGCGAGGTAGTCCCGCCCCAGGCGCCGGCCGGTGGCTCGGTGGCCACCGAGGAGATGCCGGTCGCCCCGGCTGCGCCCGTCGAGACAGAGAAGAAGTCGCGAAGCGGCCTCCGCCCCTTCACCCGCTTGAAGCTCTCGACCGCCCGCTGTGCATCG
>JALDXM010000257.1:0-4074 GCA_032155085.1 Actinomycetota bacterium
CCTGCACCGCTGGATGGTGGTCACCGGGGCCGGCCCGGGGATCATGGAGGCGGGGAGCAGAGGCGCCGGTCTGGCTCATGCGTACGGGGTGAACATCCGGCTCCCTTTCGAGGACGAGGCGAACATCCACATCGACCCTGAGCGCATCGTCAACTTCAAGAACTTCTTCACGCGCAAGCTCGGCTTCGTGAAGGAGGCCCACGCCTTCGTGCTCCTCCCCGGTGGATGGGGCACGTTGGACGAGACCTTCGAGTTGCTCACGCTTGTTCAGACCGGGAAGAGCGACCTGCATCCAATCGTGTTGTTGGAGGCGGAAGGGACCGAGTACTGGGCCCCGATGATCGAGTTCATAACTGAACAGCAGCTGGCTAGAGGCCTGATCAGCGAATCCGACCTGAACCTCTTCCTCCACACCACCGATCACCAGGAGGCGGCAGAGCACATCTGGCACTTCTACGGGAACTATCACTCACAACGCTATTCAGGCGGCAGGCTCGTCCTGCGACTCAACGAGGAGCCGTCAGACGCCACCATCGAGCACCTCAACGATGAGTTCGCCGACATCGTGGTCGAAGGACGCATAGAGCGAGTGGGTGCCACGCCGGCTGAGACTGAGGACAGCGACGCCCTCCATCTTCACCGGATCGCCTTCGTGTTCGACCGACGTCATTTTGGGCGTCTGAGAGCGATGATCGACACCCTGAACGACCTCGTCGCAGCCCCCAAACCGTCCCGTCTACCAGAGCCGATGACCGAAGAGCACGCCGAAAGACCCTGGTAACAGGGGTTTCGGCCTGGGTATAAACCCCAATCCGGGGCTACCATTGGAGGGTGCGAGACATCCTTTCGGACCTGGTAGCCGAACAGCAGTTTCTCGATCAGTCCCTGCAGAGGATCCCCATCAAGATCTGGGACATGGTCACGCCCTCCAAGCCCTGGACGGTTCGTGACACGATCGCCCACCTGGCCGATTTCGAGGAGCTCGCCGCCGACACCATTGCCGGGGGCGACAAGTTGAAGCGCTGGCAGAACGCACCGAAGCTCGGACCCCTGCGTGGGGAGGCGATCAAGAAGGGCCGTGGAATGCGACCCCAGGACGTCATCGAATGGTGGCGCGGGGGCCGGGCCAAGGTCGTCGAGCCCCTATCCCACATGGAGGCCGAAGACAGGATCGAGTGGATCGAGGGCGACATGAGCGCCCGGACTTTCGCCACATTCAGGCTGATGGAGACCTGGATGCACGGGCTCGACATCTACGCCACCCTCAATATCGAGGTCGAGGACACCCAGCGCATCCGTCATGTCTGCTGGCTGGGGTGGAAGACACTTCCCCACGCCTTCAAGCACGCCGGTGAGGACTACGAGCCGGTGCGCGTCGAGCTCATCGGTCCGGGCTACGCGAAATGGGTCTACGGGCCAGAGGACACCGACCAGCTGATCAAGGGCTCGGCTTCCGAGTGGGCCCGGATCGCGGTGCGCCGGGCAAAGCCCCAGGAGACGAATCTGAAGGTGTCCGGGGAGTACGCCGAGAAAGCGATGCAGGTAGCCAGGGCGTACCTGTGAGCCCCATCCCCCGCTTGGTGGGGATGATCCATCTTCTCCCTCTTCCCGGCTCCCCACGCTACGGCATGTCCATGGACCAGGTCCTGGAGGCGTCGATCAACGAGGCGATGATCCTCAGCGAAGCCGGCTTTCCGGCCTTGATGGTCGAGAACTTCGGCGACGCTCCCTTTCACGCTGACACCTCCGACCCGGAGACGATCGCGGCGATGACTCTCGCCGTCCGCGGTGTCATCGATGAGACCGATCTCCCGACCGGGGTCAACGTGCTCCGCAACGATGCCCTGTCGGCGCTGGCGATAGCCGCAGTCGCAGGGGCACAGTTCATCAGGGTCAATGTGCTGACAGGCGTGATGTACACCGATCAGGGGCCGATCGTCGGCCGTGCCAACACGATCGCCCGCCGCCGACAGGTACTCGGCCCGGAGATCGAGATCTGGGCCGACGTGATGGTGAAACACGCCACTCCGCCGCCTGGCCTCACCATCGAGCAGGCTGTCGAGGACACCGTGCTGCGAGGTCTGGCCGAAGCTGTCATTGTGTCCGGGAGCGGCACCGGAGTCGAGCCCGATGCTGACGAGGCGGCGAAAGCCCGCTCCGTCCTCCCCAAGGGGATCAGGCTCGTGATCGGATCAGGCGCCGGCGTCGACAATCTGGGCTCATTGGCCGAGTTCGCCGACACGGTGATCGTCGGGTCCTCGCTCAAGAAGGACGGGAACGCCAACGACCGCCTCGATCCCGAGCGGGTGACCGCCTTCGTCGAAGCCGCCCGTCATCACGGGCTGATCTGATCACCCCGGAACTGGTCGCCGGCCACGCCGGCTGCCAGCCTGATGGTGGACGATCTGCAAGGGGAAGGAGAAAGCATGACTACCACCCCCAACCAGCCGGGAGCCATACCTGCAGTGAACGCGATCGATGCTGACGCTTTCAAGTCATTCGAAGCGGACGGGTGGGAACATCAAGCCCCGACCTATGACGATTTCTTCGGCCGGCTCACGAGTCGATTTGTCGACCCGTTGTTGGACGCAGCCGAAGTGGCTCCAGGTGCCCGGGTGCTCGACCTCGCCACCGGGCCCGGGTACGGAGCAGTCGAGGCGACCAGACGCGGGGCATCCGTGGTGGGTGTCGACATCGCCCCCACAATGGTGCGGCTGGCTCGCCAGCTGCATCCCGACATCGATTTCCGGGTGGCGGACGCGGAAGCCCTGCCTTTTGAAGACGGATCATTCGATGCCGCGATCAGCAACTTCATCGTCCCTCACTTGGGGCGTCCTGAGCTGACAGTCCGAGAGGTCGTTCGGGTGCTGAGGACCGGCGGCAGGATGGCGCTGACCACCTGGGATCAGCCGGACCGAATGCAACTCCTAGGTGTCTTCCTGGACGCACTCTCCGCAGCGGGGGCCAAGCCCCCGGAGAATTTGCCCGCTGGTTTGCCCTTCTTCTTGTTCGCCGATGACGAGCGCTTCGCAGACTTGCTCGTGGGAGCCGGCCTGACCGGCGTGGAAGTGAGGACGATCACGGTCGCTCATCGAGTCTCGTCCTCCGAAGAGCTCTGGAACGGGATGCTCACCGGCACGGTCCGAACGTCTGCGCTCTTCTTGGCCCAAACCGAGCAAGTCCGCCGCCGTATCCGCGCCGAGTTCGACCAACTGGTTCTCGAGTTTCAGCGTGGCGAGCAATTCGAGCTTCCGGTCTCGGTCAAGCTGGCCCACGGACAAAAGCAGCGGTGACCGTGGGCAGCAACGAGGACCAGACTCAGATGGGGCGCAACCGTCGGGACGAGATGACGCCTGTGTTGAAGCCGGCCAGATGCAGCTTCCCAGAGAAGCGGGCATGCTCGATCTTGAGACAACGATCCTGGACGACTTGGAGGCCGGCCGCCTCCGCTTTCGCCGCCGCCTCGTCGTGACGCAGACCTAATTGGAACCACACCACCTTGGCCCCGATCGCGATCGCCTCGTCGACGACGTTGGGCAACTCGTCATGCCGTCGGCAGACATCCACGATGTCCGGCACCACCGGTAGGTCGGCCAGGGATGGATAGCTCTTCAGGCCCAGGATCTCGTCGTACATGGGATTGACCGGGTACATGTCGAGGTCGGTCCGGACCAGATAGGAAGCGACGAAGTTCGATGACCGGAGCACGTTGGCAGAGACGCCGACCAGCGCCACGCTCCTGGCGTTCTGGATGATCTGAAGCCGCTCCAACGGGGTCGCCTCATGCATGACGGTGGTCAATCCCGCCCCCTTCCCGCCCGATGGTCATTCCCGCGCTCCTTCCAAAGCCTGTCCAAGGTCCCAGATGATGTCGTCGACGTCCTCCATGCCCACCGAGATCCGGATCATCTCGTCGCCGACGCCGGCCGCCCGTCGCTCTTCCACCGGCACCTGCTGGTGGGTCGTGCTGGCCGGATGGATGACCAGGGTCTTGGCGTCGCCGACATTCGCCAGATGGGAGGCGAGCTCAACGCCGGCGATGAATCGCGCCGCCGCGTCGAAGCCTCCCCGCAC
>JALDXM010000258.1:0-4043 GCA_032155085.1 Actinomycetota bacterium
CCTTGGAGGCCCGGTCGCTGAGCAGGATCCGCTCCTCGTCGCGGAGATTGGCGGCCCGCTCGTAGTTCTCACGGGAGACGGCATCCTGCTTGTCCTGACGGACGTTGGACAGCTTTTCGTCGATGGCGGTGATCTCAGGAACGTCAGTGGTTCGGTGGATGCGCTGACGGCTCCCGGCCTCGTCGATGAGGTCGATCGCCTTGTCGGGAAGGAACCGGTCGGACAGATAGCGATCGGCCAGATTGGCCGCCGATACGATCGCCTGATCGGTGAAGCGGACGGAGTGATGTGCCTCGTACCGGTCCTTGAGCCCCATCAGGATCTGGATCGTCTCGCTGACCGACGGCTCGTCGACCTGAATCGGCTGGAACCGGCGCTCGAGGGCCGAGTCCTTCTCCAGGTATTTCCGGTACTCCTCGAGAGTGGTGGCACCGACGGTCTGCAGCTCGCCACGTGCCAGCATCGGCTTGAGGATGGAGGCGGCGTCGATGGCGCCTTCGGCCGCACCGGCACCGACGAGGGTGTGGATCTCGTCGATGAAGAGGATGATGTCGCCGCGGCTCTTGATCTCTTTCAGGACCTTCTTGAGCCGCTCCTCGAAGTCGCCCCGATACCGGGAACCGGCGACCAGGGCGCCGAGGTCGAGGGAGTACAGGTTCTTGCCCTGGAGGTTCTCGGGCACTTCCTTGGCGATGATGCGCTGGGCTAGACCCTCGACAATGGCGGTCTTGCCGACACCGGGCTCGCCGATGAGGACCGGGTTGTTCTTGGTCCGGCGAGACAGGATCTGCATGACGCGCTCAATCTCACGGATCCGCCCGATGACCGGGTCGAGCTTCCGCTCGCGGGCCAGCTGGGTGTAGTTGCGCCCGAACTGGTCGAGGACTGTGGAGCCGCCGGCGGCCGACTCGCGCCCACCGGAACCCGAGGGCTCGGAGGACTGCTGCTCGCTTCCGGCAGGCCCGGAGAGAAGCTGAATGACAGTTTGACGCACTTTCTGCAGCTCGGCGCCGAGCTGCTGGAGCACTTGGGCGGCAACGCCCTCGCCCTCGCGGATCAGCCCGAGGAGGATGTGCTCGGTCCCGATGTAGTTGTGGCCTAGCTGCAGGGCTTCGCGGAGACTGAGCTCGAGGACCTTCTTCGCCCTCGGGGTGAACGGGATGTGGCCCGACGGTGATTGCTGGCCCTGCCCGATGATCTTGACCACCTCTTCACGGACCGAGGCAAGGTCGATGTCGAGGCTCTCCAGTGCCTGGGCAGCGATGCCCTCCCCCTCATTGAGGAGGCCGAGCAGGATGTGCTCGGTTCCGATGTAATTGTGGTTGAGCAGCCGCGCTTCTTCCTGGGCCAAAACAACGACCCGGCGGGCACGATCTGTGAAGCGCTCAAACACTCTTGACTCCCAAGCCTGGCATACCTAACTCTACCACCGGGTCATTCTTGACCCTCGGGGCCGATTCCCGACACCGTGGACTCGTAATACCATCGTCACGAATGGACGACCTCCAAAGTCTCATTCGCATTCCCACCGTATGGGACTCACTGACGCGTGTCGAGGAGCGTCTGCTCGAGGCGTCCGCGGCCGACGACCCGTACCTCACCAAGATCGCCCAGCACCTGCTTCTTGCAGGCGGTAAGCGATTCCGGCCCCTTCTGGCGCTGCTCGCCGCCGAGTTCGGGCCTACTCGGGATCGCCGCCCGGTCGAGGCCGGAGTGTCGGTGGAACTGATACACGTCGGCTCGCTCTACCACGACGATGTCATCGACGAAGCAGACGTGCGACGTGGGGCAGCTTCGGTGAACGCCAATTGGGACAACACGGTCGCCATCCTGGCGGGTGACTTCCTCATGGCCCGGGCCTCTGAGGTCGCCGCCACCCATCTCAGCCAGGAATCAGTCCGGTTGCTGGCAGCCACCTATGCCGAGCTCGTCGAAGGCCAGACCCGCGAGCTCCAGCTCGACTTCGAGGTAGACCACGGGGTCTCCGAATACGAGCAGGTCATCGACGGTAAGACCGCGTCGCTGATTCGCACCTCCGCACGGCTCGGGGCGATGGCAGCCGATGCCGAACCTGCCGTGGTCGACGCCCTTTCCGACTGGGCATGGGAGCTGGGGATGGTGTTCCAGATCGCAGACGACGCCCTTGACCTGGTCGCCGACGAAGAGACGATTGGCAAGCCGGCGGGCTCGGACATCCGCGAGGGCAAGTTCACGATGCCCGTCCTGCAGGCCCTCTCAGGCCCCTCCGGCGCACGAGTGCGGGAGCTGCTCGCCGCCAACCACCCGTATGCCGACGACGTCGTGAACGAGGTGATCGCGATCGTTAGGGAAGGCGGGTTCATCGATGTCTCCCTGTCCGAGGCCACACGTCGGTTGGAGAAGGCCTCGGCTGCACTGGCCGTCATCCCGGATGGGGAGCCCAAGCGGATCCTGGACGGCCTTGGCGACTACCTCCTGGGCCGGGTCGAGTCGGCGAGACTGTGATGGCCGGCCAACTTCTCCATTCTCAGGGCGCTGGACGTCGCTCAGCGACGCCTGCAACCCTGGGTTCGCCCTAAGACTTCAACCTTCCGGCCTTAATGTCGGGAACAGGATCACCTCGCGGATGTGGGCCTGGTCGGTGACGAGCATGATCAGCCGATCCACCCCGATACCCAATCCCCCCGTCGGGGGCAGGCCGTATTCCAGAGCGAGCAGATAGTCCTCGTCGACGGGATGGGCCTCGTCGTCCCCGGCTGCGCGAGCAGCAGCCTGGGCCTCGAACCTCTCTCTCTGGTCATCGGGGTCGTTCAGCTCGCTGAAGGCATTGGCGTACTCGGACCCGGCGATCACCAGCTCGAACCTGTCGGCCAGACGAGGGTCGTCCTGGTTGCGCCGGGCCAGCGGTGAGACCTCCACTGGCTGGTGGGTGACAAAGGTGGGCGCCCAGATCTCGGGCTCCACGGCCTCCTCGTAGATCTCCGAGATGAGACGGGCCTGACTCCAGTCCTCCTCCACCTCGATTCCCAACTCTCGAGCGTGGGTGGCCAGATCGCCGGGGTCGCTGTCCAGATCCACAGGCTCGCCCAGCTTCTCGGAAACGAGCTCGCTCATCGTCATCCTGCGAAACGGCGGGGTGAGATCCAGCTCCCGTCCCTGATAGCTGATCTGGGTGCGCCCCGTCACCGCCCTGGTGATCTCCGGGATCACTTCCTCCACGAGGGTCATCATGTCGGTGTGGTCGGCAAAAGCCTGATAGGCCTCGAGCATGGTGAACTCGGGGTTGTGGGTTGAGTCGATCCCCTCGTTCCGGAAAATCCGGCCGATCTCGAACACCCTCTCCATCCCACCGACGACCAACCGCTTCAGGAACAGCTCGGTGGCGATACGCAGGTACATATCGATGCCGAGGGCGTTGTGGTGGGTGGCGAAGGGCCGGGCATTGGCCCCGGTCGCCTCGTGAAGCAGGACCGGCGTGTCGACCTCGACGAAACCCCTCGACTCGAACTGATGACGGAGCTCCCTCACCACCACCGCCCTGGCCCTGGCCACGGCCCGAGCCTCCTCGTTGACCATCAGATCCAGGTAGCGGCGCCGGCTGCGAAGCTCGATATCTGCCAGCCCGTGCCATTTGTCGGGGAGAGGGCGGAGGCTCTTCTGGAGGAGTACGAAGTCATCCACCCTGACACTCAGCTCACCGCGTCGGGTGGTCATGATCACCCCGCTCGCCCCAAGCCAGTCTCCGAGATCGGCTTCGGCGAACCGGTCGGCGGCGGCGTCGCCCACGGTGCTGCGGTCCACGAAGAGCTGGATCGTCCCCGATTCGTCCTGAAGCGTCCCGAACTGGAGCTTGCCGAACGAACGATGCAGCATGAGACGCCCTGCCACAGAGACACGAATCTCGGTCTCCGAGCCGGGGCCGAGGTCGGAAAAGGAGCGCTGCAGCTCATCGGCAAGGTGGGTGCGCTCGTAACGGCGCGGATACCCCCCCGAATCGATGATCGCCTGATGCTGCTCCCGTCTCCCGGCGACGAGTGGGTCCATGCCAACGCGGGGGTCTGGGG
>JALDXM010000259.1:0-4028 GCA_032155085.1 Actinomycetota bacterium
TGCCGCGGTTTCATCGGGCCTGATCCCTCAACCGCTCAAGATGAGCGCTTCGTCACCCAGAAGGATATTGGATTCGGGGGAATGTATGCAAGATTCTCGCCCTGCATTGACTTGTTTCCCCCACCCGGATACCTTTCCCAGTACATGACCGCTGGACTTACGACGGGTATGACGACCACGACCGAAAGGCCGTGCGTCTCGACCGTGTAACCAGCGCCACAACCACACGAGAACCGAGATCCGCACCGGCAGAGGGGCGGATCTTCTTTTATCCCGAATGATTTTCATCCAACAGATAACAGATGCGAGGTGGACACCATGACGGTCCGGGTCGGCGTGCTCGGGGCCGGAACGGTCGGTGGCGCCCTGATCAACCGACTGGTCGCCGACCGCGACGCCATCCGTCTCAAGTCAGGTGTCGATGTCGAGGTGAAGAAGGTGGCAGTGCGCGACCTGGACAAGGAGCGTGCGTTCGACCTGCCCGAAGACCGGATGACCGACGATGCCCTCGCCGTGGTCACCGACCCTTCGATAGATGTCATCGTGGAGGTGATCGGTGGATTGGAGCCTGCCGGCGATCTCGTCCTGGCTGCTCTCCGATCCGGCAAGCCGGTGGTGACAGCCAACAAGGAGCTGATCGCCACCAGGGGTCAGGAGATCACGGACGCCGCCAAACGCGCAGGTGTCTCAATCATGTACGAAGCCGCGGTCGGGGGCGGCATCCCGGTGATCAGGCCGCTCGCCGAGAGCCTGGCCGGTGAAGACATCGACGTCGTTTCCGGCATCGTCAACGGGACGACCAACTACATCCTCACCGCCATGGCCAAGGAGGGGCGTCCCTACGAGGAGGCGCTGGCCGAAGCACAACGCCTTGGTTATGCCGAGGCCGACCCCGGTGACGACGTCTCCGGTCGGGACGCCGCCTTCAAGACCTCGATCCTCGCCAGCATCGCCTTCGGAGAGAGAGTCGCCCCCTGGGAGGTCGAGTGTGAGGGGATCGAGAACGTGACGGCCGAAGACGTAGCTGAGGCGTCATCCCGTGGTGAGGTGATCAAGCTGATCGGCTCCGCCGAGCGAGGTGTGGATGGCAACGTGGAGGCGCGGGTGTCGCCGGTCAGCCTTCCCGCCGACCACCCGCTGGCCGGGGTGAACGGTGTGACCAACGCCATCTTCATCGAGGGCCCGTCGGTGGGGCGTCTCCTGTTCACCGGCCCCGGAGCCGGTGGCCAGCCCACCGCAAGCGCCATGCTTGGCGATCTGATCCAGGTTGCGTCCCGGGGACGTCTGCCCAGGGTGAGGTCAGCGCACGACTCGAAGCCAAAACGGCAGGTCCTGCATCGCTAACGGACTGTTGCTAGTCGGTGCTCGCCGTACCTGCCAGGAAGTCCCGATACCACTCTCCGCTGGCCTTGAGCGTGCGTGCCATCGTCTCGAAATCAACCCGGACGATCCCGAACCGCTTGTCGTAGCCGCGTGCCCACTCGAAGTTGTCCAGTAGGGACCAAAGGAGGTAGCCCCTCACGTCCACACCACGATCCATCGCCGTCTTCACGGCCTCGATGTGGCGCTTGATGTACTCGGTGCGCTCAGCGTCGTCGATTCTCCCATCGGGTCCCACCTGGTCCGGATAGGCAGCACCGTTCTCACAGATCATCAACGGCGTGCCCGGGTGCTCGGCAGCGATCCGCTCCAGCATCCAGGTCAGCCCCTCGGGCTGCACGCCCCATCCCATCTCGGTGAGACGGCCGGGCGGCCTCACGACCCCCGTCTCCCAGGTGCCCGGCCATGCCGGCATCGAGTCGGCGCCGGGGCGGTGCTCGACGAGATTCACGTTGTAGTAGTTGACGCCCAGGAAATCGATCGGCGTCACCGCACCAGACAGCTCCTCGAGGTCGATCAAATGGGACACCCCGTAGTGCTCGAAGAGGGCGAGGACGCCCTCGGGATATCTGCCGTGGAAGACAGCGTCGCTGAAAAGGCGGTTATGGACCAGGTCCACCGCGTCGGCCGCGGCCCGGTCCTCTTGCGTGTCCGTGTGCGGCCAGGCCGGGATCAGATTGAGCACGATGCCGAGACGGTCCTCGTCGCGCGGAGTGGTTGTCCGCATGACGCTGATCGCCGCATGATGCGCCAGCATCAGGTGATGAGCTACGAGAAGAGAGCTCGGTGTGTCGGTGATTCCGGGGGCGTGCTCACCGGCACTGTGGCCCAGGAAGGCGCTGCACCATGGCTCGTTCAGAGTCGCCCAGCTGGTGATCATGTCCCCCAGGGCGTCCTTCGCCACCCTGGCGTACTCGGCGAACCAGGAGACCGACTCCGGGTTGGTCCACCCGCCACGGTCTTGGAGGGCCTGAGGCAGATCCCAGTGATACAGAGTGGCCACAGGTGTGATCCCCGCACCGGCCAATTCCTTGCAGAGCCGCCGATAGAAATCGATCCCCGCCTGATTGACCCGCCCAGTTCCCTCGGGCAACAACCGTGACCAGGCGATCGAGAACCGGTAGGCGTTCACCCCGATGTCGGCCATGACGGCGACGTCATCCGCATAGCGGTTGTAATGGTCCACGGCCCTGTCGCCGGTCTCCCCGTTCACGGTCTTGCCAGGGGTGTGGGAGAAGGTGTCCCAAATCGTCGGGCCTCGCCCATCCGTTTCGACGGCCCCTTCGATCTGATAGGCGGCCGTGGCCACGCCCCACAGGAAACCAGGGGGGAACTGCGACAATGTTGCCATCTGGCGCTGCGTCCTTTCTGTCCCTACTTCTGGCTACTTCTGAACGCCGGAGAGATCGATGCCCTTGAGGAACACTCTCTGGGCGAAGAGGAATATGACTACCGGGATGATCAAGGCGAGCATGGCGCCGGATTGGATGAGGTTCGGCTGGGAGTCGTAGAGGGTGTTGAAGGTGCGAAGACCGACCGAGATCGGCTGGAGGTCGGCCCGCGTGGACAAATAGATCATCGGCTCGAAGAAGTCGTTCCAGGCGAAGTAGAAGTGGAACAACGAGACGGCGACGATCGCCGCCTTCATCTGGGGCAAGAGCACCGACCACAGCGTGCGCATCGGGCCGGCACCATCGATCGTCGCCGCCTCGTCGAGCTCCTTGGGGATCGTCAGGAAGTACTGCCGCAGAAGGAACACGTTGAAGGCATTGGCGAAGAAATGGGGCACGATGAGCGGGAGCCAGGTGCCAACCCACCCGATCCGGTAGAAGATCGCATAGGTGGGGACCAGGGTCACGAACCGGGGCAGGATGATGGTGGCGATCAGGACCACCAGGATCGACCTGCCGAACGGCACCTTGAAACGGACCAGCCCGTAGGCGACGAGGATCGACGAGGCCACCGCTCCCAGTGTCCCGAGCCCGGCGATCACCAGGGTGTTACGTAGGAGATTCGGGAAACCCATCAGGTCCCAGGCCCGCCGATAGTTCCCGAACTGGGGGTCGAACCCGTAGGCGGGCTCCAGGATCCGCCAATTGCCCTCCCACTCGATCGGACCGGCCTCCGGGTCTGCGGGATCTATGAACTGCGACACCTGACGACCAGGCTGAAGCATGGCAAGCTGACGCTCGGTGCCGTCTGGCATCGGGACGGCCAGGATCTCGAGCTGCTCGCCCTCGTACTCGAAGGTCGCCGGCGACTTGGGAAGGATCGGCCCGCCCAGGTTGGCGATCATCTGCTCCGACTTCACCGAAGTCACCAGCATGTATCCGAGGGGGAGAAGGAAGACGAAGAGCACCAATCCGGTGATCCCGGTGATGAGCCAGCTCTTCGGTCGTCCCTTGCGGCGTGGCGGCTTCTCCATCACCGGGCCGAGGGCTGAGACTGTGACCTCGTGGCTGTCTCTCACATCGACGGCCATGTCATCCCTCCGAGTACTCGTAGTGGACCCAGTACTTGGCGGACCAAAAGAGGATCCCGGTGACGATGACGGCCACGATGAACAAACCCCATGCGAGGGTGGCCGCGTATCCCATGTCGAAGAACTGGAAACCCACCCTGAAGAAGAAGAGCGCGTAGAAGTTGGT
>JALDXM010000260.1:0-4008 GCA_032155085.1 Actinomycetota bacterium
CGACACCGACGGGCTTCCCAACTACCTCGACTGCGATCAGATCGTCGAGACGGCTCTCGCCAAGGTGGTGGGGATGACTCTGTCGACAGGGGATGTCGACATCACCTTCTCTGATACGGCTGGAACCGCTGTGGCCGACTGTGATCCGGCCAGCGCGTTGCCGGCACCTTCACCAACCGGGTCGACTGACATCGACAATGGCTTCACCATCGAAGTCACGGTCAACGGGACGTTTGACGCGATCGTTCCTGTGACCTCGGCCTTCATGGACGGCATGGACCTGAGCTCCAGCCAAACCCGATCCATTTTCAAGGGAGTCGTCGGTGAGTAGACGTCACTCTGCCGATAGAGGCGCGGCGGCCGTCGAGACGGCCATCGTCTCCATGTTTCTTCTGGTTCTCGTGCTGGGCATCGTGGACCTGGGTCGCGCCATCGCTACCAACATCTCAGTGCGAGACGCAGTCCAGGAGGGTGCGATGTATGGAGCGTTCACCCCCGATGTCACCGCTTTGGAGATCGATGCTCGGATCCGGACCTCGGTCTCTGAACCGGATCTCAGCAGTGCCACTATCACGGTCTTCTGTGAGACCGATCCGCGTGACCTCCAGGACGGGACGCGACTCCGTGTCGACATGGCCTACGACCTGGACCTGATCACGCCGATAGTCGGGCCTGCCTTGGGCGGCACGATCACCCTCGACCCATCCGCAGAGGCGGACCGATTCTTCGATACCTGCCCAACTGGAGCCCTAGCGATGCCAGTGACACCTTGACATGACAGATCAGACGATGACGCCTGCTTCAGGTGAAAAGGGCGCTGCCGCGCTCTTGGTGGCCATTTCGCTCGTGGTGCTCGTTGGATTCGCCGCCCTTGCCATCGACGGTGGGCTGGGCTTCGATGACCGGCGAGGCACGCAGAACGCTGCCGATAGCGCGGCTCTCGCTGCGGCGTGGGAGTCGTGCAACCCACGGGTGGCCGGTTCGCCAGACCCGGTGGGCTCGGCGCTCACCGTGGCGGCTCAGAACGGGTATGACGACACCGACCCCGAGGTCGTCGTGACGGTCAATGCGCTGGACACGACGGAATACGAGGTCCTGATACAGCAGGTCAACGACACGAGCTTCGCCGGCCCGGGCGTTGGTGCCGAGACGTTGACAGTGGTATCTCGAAGCGTCGCGGTTTGCGAACAAGAACCGTTCCTCGGCGGCTATGCCATTTTTGCCGGGGCCGAGGAGTGCGCCACCGGTGGGGCGATCGAACTCGATTTGAGCGGATCGACCAAGACTGTCAACGGCGGGATCTTCTCCAATGGGGATCTCAAGATCACCGGTTCTGATGCGACGGTCAACGGGGCGATCGAGTACCGCGGCAACCTCAACACCAACGAGTCTGATATCAGTGCCAACGCGGAGCAATACTTTGGCTCGCCCAAGGACTACCCCCTGGATCTCGATATCGCCGAATTCCGACCGGGCGGCTCCCGCCAGGCCGCTAACCCGGGCGCCTATTTCAATTCCGCACCGAGTGTTGGGATCGACAACGGTTGGATGGTCTCCAATGGTCATGCCACCGGGAACAACTCGAACATCGTGATCACGCAGTCGGGGATCTATTACTCCGCCAAGACCGGGAACAAGGCGATCAATCTCAAGGGTGTGAGCATGGCCCCCGGGGTCACGGCTACCTTCGTCGCCGAGGGCCAAATCGAGGTGATTGGCGACGCAAACATGACCGGCTACGCACCTGTCGCCTCGGGTGGCTATTCCCCGCTGCTGTTCTTCTCCAACGCCGGGAGCCCGCCGGCGTGCAACGTCAACGCCATCCAGTTCAGTGGCAGTGGCATCAGCTGGACCGGGCTGATGTTCGCCCCAAATGGCGAGGTCCAGATGTCAGCTTCTTCGAATGTGGCGGTGTTCGGAAGCATCATCGGCTATACGGTCGATGTCTCGGGATCGGACTTCTCGATCAACTGGCAGGACGACACCTCGGGCGCCCCACGATTCACTGTCGAGCTACGGGCCTGAGCGGCCGCTCGTCCCCTTTACTCGCTCAGCGCGCCCAGTAGAGGAAGGCCACCTGCTGGGAAGTGAGCGCAGTTCCGGAGTAGACCGTGATCTCATCTAGTGACGCCTGGAATGGCCGGTTCTGTCCCGTGGCCGAGTCTGTTCCTGGGTCGTTGCCCCCGCCCCATTGGTCACCCCAGCCGGCCAGGTTGCCACAGCCGGCCCGCCACCATCCGGTCTGGGTTTCGGCAACCGTGTTGGTGTTGGAGGCGACCTGTACTCCGTCGATGTAGAGCCGCATCCCGGCCGCGCTCTGCGTTCCGACCGCCATGTGCCATTGGTTGTTGTTCATCCCTGTGCCCGAACTGAGCGCGACATGTGCGTTGTTGTAGACCCCGAACCACACCCGTCCCTCGCCATCCATGTATAGGTGACGGTCATAAGCGCCGTCGGTCGGGGCGGAGACCCCGGTGCGGGGCCGCTCGAACCCGACCAGTTTCCCTCCGTTGGTGTACGTGTTCGGCGCCCGAAACCAGGCGATGACGGTGAACACCTGCGGTGCGTTGATCGCAGTGTTGTTGGTGGTGTGGATGCAGGCGTTGGCGTTGGCCAAGGTCACCGCTCGATCCGGAGTGTCGCTGACCAGAGCACCATCAACGACGTCGTTGAACGCGTTCCCATTGGGGGAGTAGGAACCGGTGCGGCCGTTTCCCGAGGCATCTGCGGCTGTGACCTGGTTCCCGGTCTCGTCCAGCTTCCAGTACAGATAAGGGCCGAGGTTGTTGATCTCGGTGGTGTAGCTCCAGTTGGGGATAGCCCAGCTGTCGTTGGTGTTGGCGGTGGTCGCGGTGAACGCAGCGGCGCTGGTGGACACCCCACCCTGAAGAGCGACGCTGGCCGCCATGGTGAGGACCAGCAGCGGGATGACCGAGGGAGCCTTCCGACTCAGCAGCGGACTCGGGTCACGGGGCTGGTGCTGGTCGATGCGCCGCTGCCAGGGCCGGCTCCGATTGTCGGGCTCGTAGTCAACGACAGTGGCCACCACTGCCCCGACAGTGACGGCGATGGTGAGCAACAGTCCGAGCCAGTTGCCGGTCAGGTACCAGGCCACCGGCAGCCCAACGTACTGGACGAGCAAACGTCCCAGCCCGGTCACCGACTCTGGGGGCACGGCGACGCTGTCCTCGGTGGGGTTGGCGTCGCCCTTGGTGACGAGCGTCCCGTCCTCGTTGAGCCGAACCAGACGGTGGGTCAGCACGAAGTCAGGTCGAGCGGGATCTTCGAAGCTGATCACCCGGCCGATGGAGTCATCGATGATCGGGTCCGGGGAGGCCAGCACCACATCTCCGGCATTGATCCCCGGCTCCATCGATCCGGTGACGATGACGTAGGGGTGCCAGCCGAACAGGATCGGGATGAGCGTGATCGCCAGACACGCTGCCCAGAACCACAGCCACGCCCGGCCAAGGATGCCCGCGGTGAGGCGAGCCCGTGAGTAGGGCTCATGCACGAGAACCTCGGTGCGGATCGGGTCGGTGATGGCTGTCATGGTCTCGTCGTTTGTTGGCCTGAACGCCAGCGGCCCCGGCCCGGACCGGCGGCCAGAGCGCGACGACGGCAAGGCTCAACACCACCACGCCGGGAAACAACTGGCGCTCAGGCAAGTCGTTCGTGGACCAGCCGCCGTAGAGCCGGCTCCGAGCGTGCGGCTTTAGGTAATCCACCGCGGTGGCGCTGTAGTACTCCACCTCGCTAGTGGGGCGCTCGCTGAACGTCGCGAGATTGCGTGTGAACGCCACGGCGACGGGGACGACGCAGACGCCCAGGACGAGAGCCCCGGCCAGCAGCGCTCGCACGGGGGCGGCCGGGCGACGACGCTCGTGCTCGGTGCGAGCGCGGGTCTTGCGAGCTTTCTTCCTGCACGGCGCGCAACGAAGCTCGACCCGGCCAGCGCGCTGCGCGAAGGGTAACGGGCGGAAAATGCGAACGAAGAGGCCCCTGAGA
>JALDXM010000261.1:0-4006 GCA_032155085.1 Actinomycetota bacterium
CCAGATTGCCGCACCGATCGTGACTGGCGGCGAGATCATCATTAGCGCCGGCGAACCCGAATAGAGGCCCCTCGGGCGGGAGGGGTCATAGCTGGGCCTTCCACCACAACTTGCTCAACAAGTATTGACTCAGTAGATGGAGAGGTACATCGATTGAGAGCTGGACGACCCCTCCGGTAAGACGGTCGAGGAAGTTCGACCGATCAGAGACGAGCTCGAGTCCCGAGTCCGGGTGCTACTTGCAGACCTGCTGCCCGACCAATCGTTCAGCTGACAGGGGCAGGTTCACCGAGAATCGATCTGACGAAGTCTGCGCGCTCCGGCGCCACACGGAACCACGCCCATTTGCCGCGCTGTTCCCTGGTGATCAACCCTGCGTTGGTCAACTGCGAGAGATGATGACTAACGGTCGCCTGGCTCCGTCCCAGCGGCTCGTTCAAATCGCAAGCACACACCTCGCCCTCGGGGACGCTCGCGATCAGGCTCAAGAGCCGGAGACGAGTCGGATCGGCGAGCACTTTGAAATCGGCGGCGATCGTCTCCGCATCAGTCCTCGATAGTGACGATGCCGTGACGGGAGTACAGCACTCGGAATCGGCTTGCATCCTGATCACGCTAACACATTGACACACGTCGATATGTTCGGGTAGCCTTCACACGCATAGATGACTATCGATACGACTGGAGGCAGTCATATGACGTCCGATGTGGAGATGAGGGAGCAGGTCAGGGAGCGCTACGCACTTGCCGCCAAGACGGGATCCTGTTGCGGGCCCGAGTGCTGTGGGCACAACGAGTCCCTCGAAACCGATCTCACCGCGGGCAGCTATAGCGACACAGAAATCTCCGCGCTTCCCAAGGAGGTGGTCGAGGCGAGTCTCGGGTGTGGCAACCCGACGGCGGTCGCTGATCTGTCCGAAGGGCAGACAGTCCTCGATCTGGGCTCTGGAGGAGGTATAGACGTGCTTCTCTCCGCCGGCAGAGTCGGCGAAACCGGATTCGCCTACGGACTCGATATGACAGATGAGATGCTCGACCTGGCGAAGAAGAACGCCGCCGAGGCCGGAGTGACCAACGTCGAATTCCTCAAGGGGTACATCGAGGAGATCCCTCTTCCCGACAGCTCGGTCGACGTCGTCATCTCCAACTGTGTGATCAACCTGTCCACCGACAAGCCCACCGTCTTTCAGGAGATCCATCGAGTTCTACGACCCGGCGGCCGGATCGGTATCACAGACATCGTTGCCCACGACTCCCTGACGCTGGACGAGCGCGCCGAACGGGGATCGTGGGTCGGCTGCATTGCCGGAGCCCTCTCCTACAGCGAGTATCGACAGATTCTCGACTCGGCTGGCTTTTCCGAGATCAGCCTCACAACAAGCCACCAGGCCACCGATGGGATGGACTCCGTCATCGTCAAGGCTCGGAAAACGGCCGGCCTCTAGTGTCAGAGAAATGAGCATCGGCATTCGACGCAGACGATGGAGGCGGGTCCCTGGCTACGCCGTCTGCGACGCCGAAGAACCAGTGGTCACTTTCGACCCTGACACGTCTGGTTCGACGCGCCCCAAGGAGACGCCATGCTCACCCCGCTCCACCGTCATCGATTCACGCTTGCCCTGATTTGCGCAGCCGCCTGTTGGGGCCTCGCCACTGTCGTCGCCAAGAGCGCGCTGGAGGAGATCCCCGCCGTCGCCCTCCTCCCAACCCAGCTCGCCGCCAGCACGATTCTGGTCACTCCGTTTCTCCTGGCCCGTTACCGGCGTGAACCACGGACCCAGAAGGTTGGGCGTCTGGCGGCCCTCGGTGTTCTCAACCCCGGGATCTCTTATGCCCTTGGACTGGTGGGCCTCACCTACATCACGGCCAGCGAATCCGTTCTCCTGTGGGCCACCGAGCCGATCATGATCATGGCTCTCGCCGCCGTCATGCTCCGGGAGCACATCAACAGGACTCAGGTGCTCGCGGCCGGCGCAGCGACCATTGGAGTCGTCCTCGTGGTCATTGCCCCCGCCCGCAGCAACCAGCCAGTCGGCATTGCTCTCACCCTTGCCGCCGTGGCGGCGTGCGCCTTCTACACCATCTACTCGCGGAGATGGGCGATCGACGAGTCCTCCGGACGGGTTGTCTCGCTCCAACACATGGCAGCCCTCGTCTTCGCCATCGCGGTTCTCGCCGTCAGCCTGCTCATCACCGATTCGCCCGTGCTTTCGAACATCTCGATTCGATCCTGGGCGAGCGCTGCTCTCTCAGGATGCCTCTACTACGGCATCGCATTCTGGCTCTACCTGATGGGCCTCCAGCACACCCCTGCATCCGTGGCGGGCCAATACATCAATCTCATCCCGATCTTCGGGATCGGTGCCAGCAGTCTCCTTCTAAACGAGCAGCTGACATCACGACAGTGGTTGGGAGCCCTCGTGATCGTCGTTGCCGTAACAGTGGCGGCACGGAGCATCACCTCGATGGATGTGCGGTCGACTTCTCGAACCTACGGGTGACTAGAAACCCAAGCGTGGGGGCCTGATCCCTAAGGTGCGACCCGGCAACTGCAGCGGGCTCAGCCCGTTGCGGCGAGGAACTCCCGGATCTGGCTCACTACTTGGTCGGGGTCGTCCAGGTAGATCATGTGCTCTCCGTCCATGGTGACGATGCGGCTTTGTGGGTGCTCACTGGCCACGGCTTGGTGGACTTCTACCCAATCGGGGTAACCGATCTCACTCAACGAATCAATGGTGCCCTTTGCGAGGGTCATGAGGGTGGGAATCGCCGCGGCGAAGTGTTGGCCCGCAAGGTCGATGGAGTCGCGCCGAGAGAGCCTGGTGCGCTATCAGGACGCTGAGTCGACTCGAGGCTCAGTGCTCTCACCGTCGGATCCAGGATTCTCGAATCGGTACCCCATACCGGGTTCGGTGATGAAGTATCGGGGGGCACCAGGTTCAGGCTCCAGCTTGCGTCGTACCTGCGCCATGAACACACGGAGGTAGTTGGTCTCCTCACCGTATTGCGGCCCCCAGACATCGTGCAGGAGCTTGGTCTGGCTGACGAGCTTGCCCTGGTTGCGCACCAGGACTTCGACAATTCCCCACTCGGTTGGGGTGAGACGAATCTCTTCGTCATCGACACCGACCACCTTCTTTGCCTGGAGATCGATGGTGAAGTGACGTGTCGTCATCACCGCGTGCTCGGAGTCGTCGGGTAAGGCCCGGCGGAGGGCAGCGCGCAAACGGGCCAGCAGCTCACCCATCCCGAAAGGCTTGGTGACGTAGTCATCGGCCCCGGCATCGAGGGCCTGGATCTTGTCACGCTCCGCCTCTCGGACGGTGAGGACGATGATCGGGACGTCGGTCCAGCCGCGCAGGCCCCGGATGACATCGACGCCATCGCTGCCGGGCAGCCCCAAGTCGAGGAAGACCGCGTCGGGACGGCGAGCAGCCGCCTTCTGCAACGCCTCCTCCCCGGTTTGTGCCGCGTCGATGTCATAACCCAGCGCCTTGAGGTTGATGGCCAGCGCGCGAAGGATCTGGGGCTCGTCGTCGACCAGGAGCACTCTTCCCGGGTTAGACACGGCCGGGCTCCGGAGCGAGAGCCTCGGGGACGACTATCGGACCGGCGATCTTGAACCCGATCACCACGGTGGTCCCACCGCCGGGGGTGTCGTCGATGATCATCTCGTTGCCCATTGCCTCGAGCAGGCCACGGGAGACCGCCAGACCTAGCCCGACGCCTTCACTGCCGGCGGAGTCACCGAGGCGTTGGAAGGGTTGGAACACCGTCTCCCTCGAATCCAGCGGGATGCCTGGTCCTCGGTCGCTGATGCGCAGGTCGATCCGACGGGCGATCTCGCCGGCGCTGACCCGGACTCTCTCTGTGCTTGGGGACCAGACCAGGGCATTGTCGATGAGGTTGGCCACGACCCGCTCGAGGAGGGCCGGGTCGGTCTGGATTTCGGGCAGTGTCTCGGGGATGTCGACTATCACGCGGTCGCGCCGCGCGCCGCGGCCGG
>JALDXM010000262.1:0-3999 GCA_032155085.1 Actinomycetota bacterium
ACTACAGCCTTTTCATGCGGTCGGACGGGACCCTGTTCGGCTACTTCGAGACACCGGACACCTTCGCAGCGGCCCTCGATGGAATGTCGAAAGAGGAAGTCAATGCCCGTTGGCAGGCAGAGATGGCCCCATTCTTCGAGGGCACCGGTGCAGCCGCTGACACGATGATGGAAGAGTTGGTCGAGGTGTTTCACCTCGACTGACCGCGTGCCTGGCTAGCGCCCGACCCTGTCCACGAACCCGGTGATTGCAGTCGTGACTTGCTCCGTGTGGGTGAGGTGTGGCGAGTGGCCGCCGTCGGGGAGAATGAGTCGCTCCACCGGTCCCGGGATTCCGTTCTCGATCGCCTCCACCTGGGCCATGGTCCCGTACTCGTCGTCGAGGGCCTGGATCACGATCACGGGAGCGCCTACCCCTGGGAGGGAATCGACGACGCTCCAGCTCCGGAAGACGGGATCGAGCCAGATCCCGCTCCAGGCACGGAAGGTGGCTTCGGCGTCGTCGTGGTAACCGCCCAGCCTCTCGCCCAGGTCGCCTGTCTCGAAGTCTTCGACGGCGCCCTCGATGCCGGCGATCGTCTCGGGCTCGACGAACACGTGCGGCGCAATGAGGACCAGCCCGGTAACCGGGTAACCGTCGCCGGCCAGGACCAGCGCGATCGAGGCGCCATCGGAATGGCCGATCAGTGCCACGTCCTCGGCGTCCATCTCCTCGAGGATGCGCGGGAGCGTCTCCCGGGCATGCTGGTGCATGAAGTCCGGCCCGAGCCGGCGTAGGAAGGGGCCGCTGCCACCGTGCCCCCGGCGGCTGTAGGCCACGGACCTCCGTCCTGTCGACGTGGCGAGGTCGCTGGGGAGGTCTCGCCACGTGGCTGCACTTCCCAGCCCGTGATGAAGGAAGACGAGGGCCGTGTCGCCATCGCCGGCCACCCGGTATTCCAGCCCACCGTCGACCGAGAAGGTGCCCTGGACAGGTGGGCGGAGGTCGGTCATCGGGGATAGTCTCGCCTGGCGGGAGCGGCAAGGGAACGATGCAGACGGACGCCAACAGCAGCACCTTGATCGAAGGGTGGATGGAGCAGGGCCGGGGCGATGACACCATCCTCATCACCTCGGATGACCTGACGTGGACGGCCGGTCGACTCCATCGAGCCGTGTGCGCTGTCGCCACCCGGGCCGGAGATCTCGGGTTGGGGAGGGAGGACCGGGTGCTGCTCGTGCTCGACGACACTCCCGCCTTCCCCGCCGTTTTCCTCGGCCTGATGCGGATCGGGGCAGTGCCGATCCCGGTCAACTTCCTGGCCCGGCCCGACGACTTCGGCTATTTCCTCGACGACTCCTATGCCGTTGCCGCCATTGTCGACGGGGCGTTCCTGGAAGCCGTCGGGCCTCAGGTTGCCCAGCGACCCCGCGTCCGATTGATCGTGGCCAACGGTGATCCATCTGATGGCGCCGAGTCAGTCGACTCCTGGATCGAGGACGGGTCGGAAGAGGTTGGCCCGGTTCCCACCCATTCCGACGACATGGCCTTCTGGCTCTATAGCTCCGGATCTACCGGCCGGCCCAAGGGTGTGGTCCACCGTCATGCCGACATCGCCGCCACCTGTGAGCTCTACGCAGTCCCCACTCTGGGGATCGGCCCTGAAGACGTCGTGTTCTCCAGCACCAAGATGTTTCACGCCTACGGGCTGGGCAACAACCTTTCCTTTCCGATGTGGGCCGGGGCCACTTCCGTCTACTCAACCGGCCGCCCCACCCCGGATCGCCTCCTCGAACGGGTCACCACCCATCGCCCCTCCCTCTACTTCTCGGTCCCCGCCTTGTACAACGCGGTGCTGGCACATCCGGGCTTCGACGATGTCGATTGGAGCTCGGTCCGACTCGGGATCTCAGCTGCCGAGCCACTGCCCCCGGAGATCTGGCGGCGCTTCCATGACCGCACCGGAATCGAGATCCTCGACGGTGTCGGCTCCACGGAGATGCTCCACATTTATTGCTCGAACCGGGCCGGGACGGTCAGACCGGGAACCTCGGGGTCGCCGGTCGGCGGCTACGAGGCGGAGATCCGTGATCCCGAGGGAGCGATGTGCCCGGTGGGGGAGGCCGGCGAGATGTGGGTGCGGGGGCCGAGCGCCCTGACCACCTATTGGCACCAGTACGAGCGGAGCCGCGACAAGATCCGTGGCGAGTGGTTCCTCACCGGGGACAGGTATCGCAAAGACGAGGACGGCTACTACTGGTACGAGGGCCGGGTCGACGACATGATGAAGATCGGCGGCCTCTGGGTGAGCCCCATCGAGATCGAGAACCGGCTCATGGAGCACGAGTCGGTGCGGGAGGCTGCGGTGGTTGCCGTGGAGATCGACCACATGTCACGGATCAAGGCCGTAGTGATTCTGGCCGATGGCGCCACGGGTGACGACGAGCTCACCTCCCAACTCCAGGCCTGGTGCAAGGAAGCGCTCCAGCGCTACCAGTATCCCCACGTCGTCGAATACGTAGAAGACTTCCCCCGAACGGCCACCGGGAAGATCCAGCGCTTCAAGCTGCGTGAGGACGGCTGATCCCGTCACTCGATCGACAGCCCGGGCATGCCCTCGGCCTTCAGACGCTCGAGGCCGGCGAGGGTGGCCTCGGTCATCGTGGGGGGCACACCGAGGTCGACGAGAAGGTCACGCGCCGCCTCCATCTCATCGATGCGTCGTCCGGCGTGTGGGGCGGTGTCGAAGATGAGCCTGCGAACCATATGCTCATCCAAACCGGTCATCTCGGCGACCACGTGGCCCCAGTACCACTCCGTCTTGCCGGCGCCCTCTGCCGCTTCCATGCCCTCGATGAGGACCGCCGCGAGGCCCTTCATCAGCACACTGCGCAAGAGCTTGCGGGTTGCCGCCTCCCCGGCGTCGGGGCCGACCACGACGACGTTGCCACCACGGGCATTGATCTCGGCCGCATACCTATCGGCGCCGGTGCCGGATGCCAGAGCCGGTGTCGCCAGACCGCGGCCGGGCACCGGCGACATCAAGGCGACGTCCGCGAACAGGGCCCCCCGGCCCGCCACCATCGTGGCCAGGTCGGTCTTCGTGGCCGGGGAGCTGGTGGAGAGGTCGGCATACACAGCCCCATCGCCGAGGGAGTCGACCACCGCTTCCAGCGCCTCCTTGGCTCTCGAGCCGGGGGTCAGCGCCAGGACCAGGTCGCACCCGTCCACAGTGGTGGCCGCCTCGGGATGGAGGGTGACTGAGTCGGGAGGTGTGACCCCGACCGGGTCATAGGCGTGGACTTCGTCACCGGCACGGGTCAGATCGGATGCGATGAGCGAGCCGGCTTCGCCGAGACCGAGGACCGCGACTCTCATCCCGTCACTGCTCGGGGGCATCGACCCAGCGAACCCCCATTTGTTCGAGCTTCTCCCTGAAGCCGTAGAGATCAAGGCCGAGCTCACCCGAGGCGAGACGGGCCCTCGTCTCCTCCTCACGGGCCAAGCGGGCCCGGACCGCCTCCAGCACGTCGGTGACGCGCTCACGCTCGACGATGACCACCCCATCGTCATCGGCCACAACGACATCGCCGGCGCCCACAGCGACGCCACCGCAGGTCACCGCTACGTTCACCGTGCCGGCTGTGGACTTCACCGTCCCTGCCGCGTGGATCACCCTGGACCACACCGGGAGACCCAGACGGCGAAGGTCGGACACGTCCCGCACCCCGCCATCCACGACGACACCGACGCAACCTCTGGCCATCACGGAGGTGGCGAGCAGCTCGCCGAAGAGCCCGTTGTCAGCGGGGGATGTGGTGGCCACCACGAGGATGTCGCCCGGCTCGATCACCTCGACCGCGGCGTGGACCATGATGTTGTCGCCCGGTGCACAGGAGACGGTCACCGCGTTGCCGCCGACACGAGCGCCTTCCTGGATCGGGGTGATGGCGGGATCGAGCAGACCGCCCGCGCCGGCCTCATGGACCGTGGCCACCCCGGCCGCGCCCAGCTCGGCGA
>JALDXM010000263.1:0-3998 GCA_032155085.1 Actinomycetota bacterium
CTTGCGGTGACGACGCACACCCATCTCGCCGAGACGATCGACGAGGAAGTCTTCTGTCTGGGCCGGTTCGGGCGCCGTCCTGTCGAGTACATGGAAGAGGTGGGCTGGTCCGGGCCCGACGTTTGGTACGCACATGCCGTGCACGTCGCCGACGACGAGGTAGCCCGCATGGGATCGGCCGGCACCGGTGTCGCGCATTGCCCGACGTCGAACATGCGTCTGGCCTCGGGGGTGGCCCCGGTGTCCCGCTACCTCGAGGTCGGGGTGCCTGTCGGGTTGGGGGTCGATGGTTCTGCCTCCAACGATTCCTCACACATGATGGGAGAGGTGCGCCAAGCCCTCCTCCTCAACCGGTTGGCCGTCTCACCGGGGGTGGGGTCGGGGCGGCAAATGACAGCGCGCCAGGCACTGTCTCTGGCCACCGTGGCCGGCGCCAATGTCCTGGGCCGGGATGACATCGGGATGCTGGTACCCGGCCGCTGCGCCGATCTCATCGCCTACGACCTGGATCGGATCGAGTTCGCCGGTGCCCGTCACGACCCGGTGGCCGCGGTGGTCATGTGCGCCCCGGTGACTGTCGATCATTCCTGGGTTGGGGGCCGTCGGGTGGTGGAGGATGGGCGCCTTGTGGGTCTCGACGTCGCCGACCTGGTGGCGGACCACAACCGGCTGGCCGCTTCGCTTCTCTGATCCCTTTCTCCACTATGTTGACCCGCCAGTGGAGATCGTTCACCCCAGCTCGATCGATGAGGCGCTCGCCGGGTTGGGCGATGGAGCGATACCGCTGGCGGGGGGCACGGATCTGATGGTCGAGGTCAATTTCGGGCACCTCCGTCCGGATTCGGTGGTCGGTCTGCGCAGATTGGAAGCTCTCAAGGAATGGGACGGGCCACGCATTGGTGCCGGCGTCACATGGCGACGGATCGAGACGGAAGGGCCCACTGCGTTGGCAGAGGCGGCCCGGACTGTCGGTTCGCCGCAGATTCGGAATGCGGGGACGATCGGAGGCAACCTCGGCACGGCCAGCCCGGCCGGCGATGGCCACCCCTTCCTGGCCGCGGTCGACGCCTCGATCGAGCTCACTTCACCTGATGGCAGCCGTCTGGTGCCCTGGAGCGAGTTCTTCGTCGGGGTCAAGAAGACGGCAGTCGCTCCGGGCGAGCTGATCACGGCGGTGCAATTGCCGGACGTGCTGCCCGACCGTCAGGCCTTCGGGAAGATCGGGATCCGCAATGCAATGGTGATCGCCACCGTCTGCGCCGTGGTGACCAGGTCTGACGATGGGAAGACCAGTATCGGGTTGGGGTCGGTTGCGCCCACGCCGATCAGGGCTCCCCGAGCTGAGGAAATGATCTCTTCGGTCGCCTCGCCCACAGACGCCGACCTCACCGAGTTTCAGCGTCTCGTCTCAGAGGAGGTGCAGCCGATCACCGACCACCGGTCCACCGAGGATTACCGGCGGCATGGGGCAGGAGTTCTGGCCCGACGTCTCCTGGAGCGGTGTCTGCGGTGATCGTCGAGCTCACCGTCAACGGCGAGCCAGTGACCGCCCGGGTCAACCATCCCGGGAGCCTTCTCGATCTCCTTCGCGACGATCTGGCGCTTCCCGGCTCGAAGAATGCCTGTGAGCAGGGGGAATGCGGCTCCTGTTCGGTCATGCTCGACGACGAGCTGGTCTGTTCATGTCTGGTCCTTGCCGCCGACGCCCACGGATCGAACGTCGTCACTGTGGAAGGGATCTCAGCCGGTGGATCGCTCCACCCGGTCCAGGAGGCGATGCATCGGGCGGGAGCAGTCCAGTGTGGCTTCTGCACTCCGGGGATCGTTGTGGCCGCGGCTGACCTGTTCGCCCGGAACCCACGTCCGAGCGAGACCGAGATCAAGGAGGCGCTGGCGGGGAACATCTGCCGCTGCACCGGATACGGGGCGATTGTGAGGGCCCTGGCCGGCGCCGAGGTGGTGATCGACACATGAGCACCCGTACCGGGCGAAAGGTGTTGACACCCGAGGGACTGGTCGGGACGTCGCCGCTGCGCCCCGATGGTATCCCCAAGCTGCAGGGATCCTTCGAGTACGCCCAGGACCTCGCCGCCGAAGGCATGCTGTGGGCAGCGACCGTCCGCAGCCCGCATGCGCGTGCCCGGATCGCATCGATCGACCTCGCTGCTGCTCTCGCCATCGGCGGGGTTCACGCCTGTCTCACCGCCGACGACGTGCCCGGAAGAGCCACGTTTGGCCTCGAGCACCCGGACCAGCCCGTGTTGGCCAACGGGGAGACCCGGTTCTGGGGTGAGCCAGTGGCGGTGGTTGCCGCCGAGGACCTCGACACCGCACGGCGGGCTGCAGCCGCGATCGAGGTTGGCTACGAGCCGCTCGAGGCCCTGACCGATCCCGATGAGGCTGATCGCCGGGACGAGGTGTTCCGTCGCATGCGGATCAGACGAGGAGACCAGGACGCGCGTGGCAGCGTCGTGGTCGAAGGTCGGTATGAGGTGGGGATGCAGGACCAGGCGCCGCTGGGGACCGAGGCCGGTCTCGCCGTCCCGGACGGCCAGGGAGGGGTCGACCTGTATGCCACCAGCCAGTACGTCCATGTCGATCAGGAACAGGTGGTGGCCAGTCTTGGGCTCCGGCCGGATCAGGTGCGGTCTCACCCCACCGGCATCGGCGGAGCATTCGGAGCCAGGGAGGACGTAAACCTCCACATCCATCTGTGCATGCTCGCCCTTCACACGGGCAGGCCGGTCAAGATGGTCTACAGACGATCGGAGTCGTTCACCGGGCACGTCCACCGCCATCCGGCGTGGCTCCGCTACCGGCATGAGGCCGATGAGGACGGTCGTCTGGTCAGGGTGGAGGCGCACGTTCTCCTCGACGGCGGTGCCTATGCCTCCACCACCTCGGCGGTCCTGGCCAACGCCTGTTACTTCGCCGTGGGCCCCTACAAATGCGATTCGGTCTCCGTCGACGGAGTGGGGGTGCGGACAAACAACCCACCCTGTGGCGCGATGAGGGGTTTCGGGGCGGTGCAAGTCTGCTTCGGCTACGAGTCACAGATGGACCGCCTCGCCAACGTGTTGGGGATCGACCCTCTCGAGCTTCGTGAGATCAATGCCCTCGAGTCCGGCGACCCGATGCCGACCACGGGACAGAAGATCCAAACCCCACTGCCCACTGTGGAGGTGATCAGGAGCCTCCAGGCCATGCCCCTCCCCGAGTCGGGTCCCGGAACCCACCACAGCGAGCTCCCCGGCGGGTCCGGGCTCACCACTGACCCTCAACATGTCACCCGGGGTGTCGGTTATGCCCTAGGGCTCAAGAATCTCGGCTTCTCCGAAGGCTCCGATGACTTCGCCCAGGCGAGGGTCAAGGTCACAGAGAGGGGCGCCGTCGTCGAGACGGCTGCGATCGAGGTGGGTCAGGGCCTCGTGACCGTGCTCGCTCAGATCGCCCGCAGTGCCCTGGGCATCAGCGAGGTGGAAGTCGTCCACGTCGACACCTCGAAGATCGACTCGGCCGGTTCCACCTCGGCCTCGCGTCAAACCCAGATCTCCGGCGGCGCGACCCTGGAGGCGGCCCGGCTTCTCCGGAAACGGATCCTGGAGCATCACCAGGGTGACGTGCTCGACGACGAAGGCGTGTGGCGGGGCGATCACCTGCTGAAGCCTTGGGAAGGCCTGGCCGATGAGGGATGGGAGGAGACCTACACCTTCCGGCATCCACCCACGACCGCCACCGACGAGGATGGCCAGGGCGTGGCCCACGCCGACTTCGCCGTTGCCGGGCACCGCGCCGTGGTCGACGTCGACGTCGAGCTGGGCCTGGTCAAGGTTGTCCGAGTGGACACTGCCCAGGACGTCGGTCTCGCCCTCAACCCCCAGTCGGTGCGTGGGCAGATCGAAGGCGGCATCCTCCAGGGTGTGGGCCTGGCGGTGATGGAGGAGCTCGTGATGGGTGACGGTGTCATCCTCAACCCGCCATTCACCGATTACCTGCTG
>JALDXM010000264.1:0-3972 GCA_032155085.1 Actinomycetota bacterium
CTCAGCGAAGCCCAGGCCGGCGTCCCCCTGGCCCAGCGCGTTGATGATGTAGAACCTGCCCTCGGCAGGCCGGTAGATGGACAAGGTGTCGCACCCATCGCCGTCGAAGTCACCGGCCATCGGGAGGTCGCCGGGGTTGCCGAAGAAGAAGGCAATGTCGGCAACCCCCTGGGTGTTGGAGTTGCGGAGATAGGCGTAGCCATCAGATTGCCGGTACAGGCCCGGGGTGTCGACACCATCGCAGTTCCAGTCCCCCATGAATGCATAGTCGCCGGGGTTGCCGAAGTAGAACTCGCCCAGCGTCCCCTTGGAGTTGTAGAAGCGCCACCGTCCGGTGGATGTGTCGTGGAGCATGGTCCGATCGGCTCCGGCGATGAACGGGACGATGCCGCTGATTTCCTTGACGTAGTGGGAACGGAGGCCCAGGGCGGTCTTGAACTGGTTGGCGGTGTAGGTCTTGGTGACGGCGGCGCCCCCGACTGTTCCCTGGACCACGATCTTCTTCGGGCTCCCCGAGACATTGCGCTCGGTGATGACTGCCGAGACGATCGATGAGAAGCCAAGACCGGCGGTGATCGACGACTGGGGGAGGTTCGCGGTCCATGAGGTCGCTCCCGGGTCGTTTTTGGACCTGAGGTAGGGGTAGGGCGATCCCCCCCAGACTTCTTCGTTGTTCTCCGTCGCCCCACCGGAAGACGAGAAGTAGTAAGCCTCGATGGCACGCCCACCGCTGTGACTGTGGACCAGAGCCTGATTGTTGGTGGCGTCCACTGCCGCTTTCCAGCGGGCTCCCCAGGTACCGCCACCTTCCGCCTCCTTCGCCCATCCGATGTATTTCTGGTCCTGGGTAGAGGCGTAGAGATGACAGCCGCAAGCCGCCATCCGGTCGGCGTTGCTCGCCAAGTTGCGGTATACCCAGGCTCGATAGAGGGCATAGGTGCGCCCGGCGATCGCCTGAGCCTTCAGAGCCTCGACGTGCCAGGAGGAGGGCATCTCGGCGAGTCCGTACAGGTAAGCCTGCAGGCTCACCTCCACCACGAGGTGGAAGGTGCTGTTGGGGGCTGGGACCACGATCAGCTTGCCCCGGGCATAGGTCCGGTTCAGCGTCGGGACCGAGACCCTGACGTTTGGCTGATTGCCCCAAGTGATCGAGCCACTGCACGCGCTCGGGGGTGCCTGGGCGCCTTCCCCGAAGAAGTACTGACATTGACCGGAACCGACGACACGGAGTGACCACGCCTGGCCGGGCTGGGCGATCAGCCCGCCCGGAAGCGTCAGCGGGCCACCCACCGGGGTGAAGTCGACCCGGCTCATGCTCTGACCGACCCCGATCCGAAGCGGTGAGGCATGACCGACCAATCCACCTTGGCCCACCGTGCCGATGCTGGCCCCGGTGTAGAAATGCTGAAGGATCTGGTGAGCTCCGAGACCTTGCTCGGCGAGTGCCTTGGCCCCGTATTGCGACATGCCGATGCCGTGCCCCCAGCCCCCGCCGGTGATGGTGACCTCGTTGTCCGCACCCTGAGCCGGAAGGCCGGCGAGCAGGATGGCTGCGACCAGGGCGACGAGCGTGAAGCGCTTTGTTCGATTGGGTCGCATCATGGGCAGTCCGCTTTTCCTCCCAGACGGTGCCTTGTTCATTCGGCACGGCTGAAGGTCCCCTGAAGGGCGACGATCATTGTCGCCCGCTGCCCGATCAACCGGTAATACCCCTGCCGGGGGAGCCGTAAACATTCGGAGTGGCGCCAACCAGGGCCGGGAGCCATGATGCCACCCCGTGCCTGCTGACCCAACCACCCTGGCCCAGCCTGAAGTGGTGCTCGTGGCCTGGGCGGCTGGATTGGCCCTGGTCTCGGGAGCGGTGGCACTGGCCCGTTTGGTCGGCCCTGGCTTCACCTGGCTCGTGGGTTCGGTGGCCCTGGTGATCGGCATAGTCGGTGTCTTTGCCGTGGACCCTTGGTGGGCGCGCGTGGGAACGGTCCTCCTGGTGCTCGGGGTGGTCTGGGCGCGCAATCGGCAGATGTCCGGGATGTTGCAGCTGTTCGCCGGCCTGGCTCTGCTCGTTCAGTCGGCCGCGGGTAGCGGCTGGGTCCCAGCAGTAACCGCCGCCCTGGCGCTGGGAGGTGTGACCGGTGAGATGGCTCTCGGCCACTGGTACCTGGTCGACCCCAGACTTCCACGATCCCTCCTCAAGACCCTTGCCGTGATTGGGATCGTCGGCTTACTCGCCGAGACCGCGATGCTCGCCATGGTCGGGCTCCCCAGCGGAGGCGCGGCCATCGCTTTCTGGGTCCTGATGGCGACCTCGGTGCTGCTAATGGCTGGGGTCTACGGCTCGCTGCGCTATCCGGCCTACTCCGGCGTGATGGCTGCGACCGGTTTGTCATATCTGGCCGTGCTCACCACCCTTGGAGGAATGTTCCTCGGCCGGGCGCTGGTCGCCGGCATCGGCCCGTTTGTCGCGTGAAGGAGAGACTGTGGAGATAGCGATTGCACCTGCGGAGGTCGACCTGACCGATGCCACCCTGGTCGTCGGGATCCTCGCCGGGAACGAGCCCGCCCCCGGGGCCGAGGAAGCCCTTGCCGCGGCCGACCCTGCTCTTCTCGAGTTGGCCAAGTTCGAAGGCAAGACCGGACAGGTGCTCACTCTGCCTCATCCCGGTGCGAAGGCTGTCGTGTTCGTCGGCCTGGGCGATGAAGCCGGCTTCGAGGCGATCAGGAGCGGGGCCGGAAACGCGATACGGGTGGTCAAGGGCGAGCGGGCCGTGACCAATCTGAATCAGCTTCCTGTCGAAGGTGCGGCCAGGGCCGTGGTCGAAGGGGCGGCTCTAGGGGCCTATCAGTTCCGGCCTTATAAGACCGAAGGTGACCCCCTTCCGGTGCAGCGACTCGAGCTGATCGATGCCGATGGCGACGAAGTGGCCGAGAGCCTGGTCACGACCGAGGCCACAAATCTCGCCCGTGATTGGGTCAATACCCCGGCGCTGGACAAGGCGCCCGAAGATCTCGCCGCCCGTATCCAGGAGGTCGCCGAGTCCGCAGGGCTCAGAGTCGAGGTCTGGGACGAGCAACGAATCGTCGACGAGAAGCTGGGCGCCCTACTTGGCGTCGCCGCCGGCTCGGATCGCCCTCCCCGGCTGGTGATCATCGAAAACACGCCGGATGACGCCGTGGCGCATCTCGGATTGGTTGGGAAGGGCATCACCTTCGATTCCGGAGGGCTCTCCCTCAAGACCGCCCAGTACATGGAGGAGATGAAGGACGACATGTCGGGGGCTGCCGTGGTGAGCGCGGCGACCGTCGCCATCGCCCGTCTGGGCATCCCGGTGCGGACCACCACCGTGGTGCCGCTCACCGACAATGCCGTCGGCGGCAAGGCAACGCGACCGGGTGACGTGCTGCGACCGGTCGCCGGGCCCACGATCGAAGTGCTCAACACCGATGCCGAGGGCCGGCTGATCCTCGCCGACGGGCTCGGCATCGTTCAGCGATACGAGCCCGACCTGATCGTCGACGTGGCCACACTCACCGGAGCGGCCCATGTCGCCCTCGGCGACAAGGTGGCTGCCGTTTTCGCCTCCGACGACGATGTCGCTGGGTCGATTCTCGGGGCAGCATCGCGGGCCGGAGAGCACTTCTGGCAGCTGCCCCTCGTCAAGGATTACAAGAAGTCTCTCGAGTCAGAGGTGGCCGATCTGAAGAACATTTCGGGGGGTCGGTATGGGGGAGCCATCGTCGCTGCCCTGTTCCTGTCCAGCTACGTCGAGGAGGCGAAATGGGCCCACCTGGACATTGCCGGGCCGGCCCGCTCCAGGGAGACGTCAGGGGAGAACGTCAAGGGGGCATCTGGAATCGGGGTCAGAACCCTCATCGAGTTGGCCCGTTCGATGGCTGCACCCTCCTGAAGGCTGCGTCGCTTCCTAGTCTCTACGTCCATGCGCCGCCGTTTCGTGATCCGGTCGATCCTGGCCG